>WRBZ01000167.1 GCA_009784305.1 Synergistaceae bacterium | reverse complement strand
TTCTCAGCCCGCTACCACGCAGACGCCGCCGCCTGCTCAGCAAACTTCTCAGCCCGCCGCCACGCAGACGCAGACGCCGCGAACGCCGGCAGGTCAGGCAACGCAACCATCGGACGATGCACAAAAGCTTTTTGACGAAGGAGAAGCTTTTTACAACACCCAAGCATATAATTCAGCCTTCGAACTCTTTTCCAGAGCCGCTAACCTGGGGCACGCCAGAGCGCAGGTTTACCTGGCTTTCATGTATGCGAATGGATTGAGAGTTCCCAAGGATGAAGCCAAGGCGATAGAGTATTGGAAAATGGCGGCCAGGCAGGGAGACGCTGTAGCGCAAAGTAACCTTACCAACCGCGGCATCAGAGACTGGGGAAGCGCCCCCACTGCCACGACACCGCCGCCGCAGACGCCAGCTCAACCACCTGCAGCCGCGAAGACGCAGACACCAGCTCAAACGCCCGCCGTACAAATGCCGCCGCCCCCCGCAACGCAAACAACCAAACCGCCGCAGAAACCCGCTCCGCAAACTCCTGCCGCACCGCCGCAAAAGCCGGCAGTTCAGCCAACGAGTCCACCGGAAGATTTGCAGAAGCTTTTTAACGAAGGGATGAAATTTTACAACGCAAAGGATTACCCTTCCGCATTAGAGTGCTTCTCCAAGGCTGCAGCGCAGGGCCACGTCGTAGCGCTTTTCCACGTAGGCATCATGCATGAGAAAGGTGAAGGAGTGGCAAGGAACTTCAACTATGCCCTCGATTTGTACCATAAAACTGCCGAATCGGGATATGCCGTCGCGCAATATGACCTTGGAGTCATGTACTCTTTGGGAGATGGAGTGAACCAGGACGACAGCAAAGCCGTATACTGGTACCGCAAGGCAGCCGACCAGGGTTTCCCATTGGCGCTGAATAACCTTGGCGTAATGTATGAGGCGGGAAGGGGAGCAACCAAGGATATGGAAATGGCGATAGAATACTACAAAATGGCAGCTAAGCTGGGAGAAAAAAACGCACAGAACAATTTGACCCGTCTTGGCGTCGAGAACTAATCGACACACAGGGTAAACGCATCAAACTTTTGTGCGTTTACCCTGTGTGTCTTACTGTGAAGCATTGCCGCTGCCCTCACGGGAATGGCGGCAATGCATCGTATTATAAGCAAAATACGCGATAATCGTTATCTTTTAATAGTCCCATTCAAAAACAGGCAGCCCTTCATCGAGTATCCTCTTCCTGACATCGGCTGAAATCCTCTCCAAGGCTTCTTTTGTGCGCCCTTCGCAACGGGTCGTAATTACGGGCTGCGTGTTGGAAGCCCGTATCAGCCCCCAACCGTCAGGATACACTATGCGCACGCCATCGCATGTTATCAGCGGGTACAAACCTTCAAGCTTCTTTTTTACGTTTTCGATAAGCGAAAACTTTTTGTCGTCCGGACAGTTGATACGGGATTCCTGAGTTGCCGGATATTCCGGAATATGCTGAATTATCCCGGATAATTTCTTCGGGTGGTTTCCCGTTATTATCCTGAAAAGCCTGCCGGCTGCGTAGAACGGGTCGTCGAATCCGTAATACTCATCAGCGAAAAACATATGCCCTGAATATTCTCCTCCGAAAACGGCTCCTATTTCCCGCATTTTCGCTTTTAGGACGGAGTGCCCTCCTTGGCAGAATATAGGGTTTCCGCCCATCCTTTCAGCCTCTTCGACCAACGCCAGGCTGCACTTTACCTCAACAAGGACGTCCGCACCCGGGTGTTTTTCCAAAATCTCGTCCCAGTAAAGCGCCATAAGCCTGTCCGCCCAAATAACTTCCCCACGTTCGTCCACCACTCCTATTCTGTCAGCATCGCCGTCAAACGCTACTCCTACATCCGCCTGTTCTTTTTTTACCAAGGATATCAGATCCTGTAAGTTTTCACGTTTCTGCGGGTCGGGATGATGATTCGGGAAATTCCCGTCAGGTTCCTCAAAAAGCGGCAACCCATCAACGCCAAGCTTTGACAAAAACTTTGAAAAATAAAGCCCGGCAGTCCCGTTCCCACAATCATAGGCTACAAGCAGTTTGCTTGAATCTTTGCCTGTTGGGAGCTTTATTTTTGACGCCAGCATATCGATGTAGGCATCTCCTATATCGGAGTGAGTCAATTGTCCCTTCTTTTCGGGTTTTATATAATCACCGCTTGTTACTATTCTTTGCACATCCTGGATTTCCTTCCCCCAAAGGGTAGCTTTCCCGTACGCGAGTTTGAGGCCGTTCATATCCTTAGGGTTATGGCTTCCGGTGATCATGACCCCTCCTTCAAGATCCAGATGATACAAAGACCAATATAAAATTGGAGTGGTTACTATTCCTATATCTATAACGTCAATTCCCGTTTCGAGCAATCCATCCGTGAAACTTTTACGGATCCGCGGTGTTGAAAAACGTACGTCTCCTCCTATGACCGCCTTTTGTACTCCATGTCCGGCAAGCCATGTCCCGAATCCTTTTGCTATCTCGTTCACTATCGGAGAAGCAAGTTCAGTATCGGCAACGCCTCTAATATCGTATTCACGAAAGATATTCTCAGGAATTTTTACGCTCATTTTTGCCCCCGCCTTACGAATAGAATTTACAAGTAATATCGCACTATGGTATCACAAATTTCTGCGAATTCGAATGTGGATGGTAGTTCCTATATTAACGATACTGTTTATCTCAAAATCAAATCTGTCCTGATAGAGGAGCCTGAAGCGTTGATAGCTGTTGTATATTCCTACATGATTGCCCGGTGTAGCAATGTTAACGCGTTGTAAAAACAACTTGATTTCTTCCAAATGGGCAGCATCTATGCCAATTCCATTATCTGACAACAGAATTTCGTCATAATCACTTTTATGACTGCATCTCAGTTTCAATTCCCCTCCTTTTTCAAGATTCAGCAGGCCATGAACAATAGAATTCTCGACAAGCGGCTGAAGAGAAAAAAAAGGGACTTGCATTTGTGCTAAGGCTGAATCGCAATCAATTTGATAACGGATCTGTTTGACAAAACGCATTTGCTGTATTGCAAGATAGTTTTCTATATAATTCAGCTCCTGCAACAGCGAAACGTTAGCTTGGATATTGGAAAGCGAGTAACGTAACATTTGAGCAAACGAACTCAGCATCTTGTCTGCTGTGCAGTATTCTTGCATAGCGATCAATCTGGAAACGGAATTAATCACAGAAAAGATGAAATGCGGCGTTACTTGTTTATGCAATGCATCTAATTCTGCCAGCTTAAGCTTGTGCTCCAATTCAATTTGTTGTTTTTGATACAGAAGAAGTTCTTGTTGTATCTTTCCATAGGCTATCTTTTGCATAATAAAGTTTGAGATATTAAACAACGCCATAGCAGTAGCCTCTACTTGCCGCCGAGTCATAACTTTAACTTCTTTTCTGTATTTGGCATATGCCGAGTCGGGATTCAGAAGCTCATTGCTCAATATATCGACCTTTGGATAATAGTCTATATCTTCACAGAACACTTGCCCGGCGGTGATTGCGCCCA
>WRBZ01000166.1 GCA_009784305.1 Synergistaceae bacterium | reverse complement strand
GGAAGCTATTGACGATATCTCCACAAAAACGAAAAAGTTGAACAGGTCTCCCGTCGCACACATGCCCAAAGCGCCGAGGACCAAGAGGAAGTAAAGGGAGACAAACCGTTTCCATCCGGAAAACTTTTCCATGTAATTGATTGAAAAAAGAGCTCCCGCAAAAGAAGCGATCGCAATAACAAATATCATCAACCCGCTGAAAGCGTCCATTTCAAGGATTATTCGAACAGGAAACGCCATACCGGACGGAAGTGTAATGGCTGAATTTTCCCCTCCCATTACGTAAACCAAAATTTTACCTGTAGAAGTTTCAAGAAATATTAACACCGCACATATCAAGGTGAGCAGCGAAATCAATACAAAAAAAGCGTTTCTAAATTTTTTGCCAAACGAGCAGGCAATGGGCGCCAAAAATGCTCCGCCAATGGGCAAGGCAAGCAAAATAGCGGGAAGATGCTGATTCATCCGCGCAGCCTCCTTATTTCATCAATATCAAGAGTGCCGTAATGTTTATATATCATTATTATCAGGGAGAACAACAGTGCGGTAGTTGCAAGAGCTATGACTATAGCGGTAAGGGTGAAGCACTGAGGTGTTGGCAAGACCATCAAATCATTATCACCCTTGAGATAATGTATAGGAACAGTCCCGCCGGAACGATATCCCAGAGCGACAAGGTAAAAATTCACAGAAGCTCCTAAAATTGAAATAGCGATGCAAATTTTAATGATATTTTTCTGAGTAACCAGAGCAACAAGAGAGATAAGCATCAGAAGCGCTATTACAGTGTATATCAGGTTACCTGTCATGTCCGCATTCACCTCCGAAATAAGACTCGTTCATATGAGTTCCCTCATACATCTCTATGACAGTGAGGGATAATGCTCCAATAACCTCAAAACCAACGGCGATATTCATGAGAGAAATCGTTCCGCAGCTTGGAAGCCAGCCTCCTAAAACTTCTCCCGGATGAGCTACCGCTATGAAGTTGTAAGTAAAAGAGTTTGGAAGTCCTAAACAGGCAAGAAAAAAGAAAACAAGCAATCCTATAGTTTCAAGGCCGGAATAGATTGGAGCTTTGACCCATGTGAAGAATTTCTTACCTCCATAAGCGGCAAGCAGGAAGCAGATAAAAGTAGCTACGACAGCTCCTCCTTGAAAACCCCCGCCCGGGGTATGATGCCCGTTCATTATTACCATTGCTCCGAATACTATCATGAACCAGGAAAATACTCTCGTCAGGGTAATTACAATAAGGGACATAGGTTTCATGATCTTTTTCTCCCTGCCCTGAACAGCGCGCCTATTGAGCATACCGCTGTAAAGAGGACTGCTGCTTCTCCTAATGTATCAAAGCCGCGGTAGTCGAAAACGAGCGATGTCACTATATTCTGCGCGGACCTGTCCTTAAGCGCTCTATCAATAAAATGATCATCCATTACCGCTTTTCCGGGGTTTCCAAACGGATGAGTCATAGTAAATACTCCGTAAAACAAGCCTCCTATTATTACAGCGGAGGCTACAAACAGACTTTTCTTCATAGCTGCTCCTCCTTATTCACAGTTTTTTTGCGGCAAGCGCCGAGCGCAACTATGGCAATCGCGGTTGAAAGCCCAGCTCCTATGGCGGCTTCAGCAATTGCCACATCAGGCGCCTGCAGCAGGTAGAATTCAAGCGCCAGCAACAGGCTGAACGCTGCCATCGCAATTATACAGTGCAATAAGTTATGGAACCACAGCGCCAGAGCAGCGCATGAAAGTATCATAAAAAGAAGCACTGAGTGGAAAAAATTCATATCAATGCCTCCTTTGCCGCAGCTTTGGATTTTAAAGCGTTATCACGTTCATTTTCCTCCAACGCGTCAATAACGCATGGTTCAGGGCGGGTCCCGCTGCGCCACGCCGCGCGCGCAATAGCGTGCGAAGCGGTCGCGTTGGTTATGAGAAGAGCAAATACTGCCACAAAACCATGAATTATCAGCACCACAAAACGCCACTCGCCGGTTTCTATGAATCTGAAAAGCGCGTAAAGAAAAGCCGAAAAGCTCACGAAAATCGTGCCGAATGTAGTACATTTGGTTGCTCCATGAAGCCTTGTATATACATCCGGGAACCGGTACAATGAAAAAGTGCCAAAACTGTTTGAAATAAGTCCTGTACAAATGATTATCAGGATCAATAATGCTTCTAACAATCTATATTCCCCCTTCCATGTATCGTGCTAAGAACATCGCTCCGACAAATGAAAGCGCACAGTAAACTATTGCTACATCGACCATTACTATTGAATCGGTTATAACGGAAATGAGGATCATTATCCCGACTACAAATGTATTTATCGTATCCAGAGCAACCAGTCTGTCAGCAGTCGTAGGCCCTAAAAACAATCTCCCCACAGAAAGCAGCGCCAGGATGATCATAACTATTACTCCTCCTGTAAGCACATAAAGAGAAAAACTCATCCGAATAACCTCCTTGCCCACTTTGCAAACGGGCCGCAAATTTGTTCCTCTGTAGGAGTTGCACTTGCGACATCAATCCAATGAACGTAGAAGTAACCTTCATCATCAATATCAATTGTCAGTGTTCCGGGTGTCAAAGTTATTGAATCCGCGAGGAAAGTCTTTCCTTTATCGGTGCGAAGCATAGGATGGAATTTTACTATACCCGGATTTATGTTTCCGAATATTATCCTCTTCGTCATATCGATATTAGATTGGTAAAGCCCCACCGCGAATGGGCCGAATGTGTAGTATATCAAGTTAGCCCACTTTGCAATCCCTGATTTTCCGAGTCCCAAAAAGCGGAGAGTTGGGTTTTTGCGTTCCAGCGAGGCATCTACAATCGTTACAACAAATGCTAAAACAGCTCCTATGACCGCTCCTTGGATAGTTAGACCGCCATCAAAAGAAAGCAACAAAAACATTAGAAAAGATAAAACAAATACGGTCAATAAAATCCCTCCTCTTCTGTGCAACACGAGTTTAAATGATACTATATGTAATGCTCCTTTGTAAATATTTTAATAGTTAGGAGAATTCTTATATGGAGTGCGAAAATTTTCTGGTATTCGGAGAAAAAGAGTTAAGCTATCTGAAAAGCCGTGATGCGAAATTGGGGCTTGCCATAGACAGGCTGGGAATAATACGGCGCGAGGCACGCCCCGACCATTTTGAAGCTTTGATAATGAGCATTGTGAGCCAGCAGATATCAAGGAAAGCAGCGGACTCAATATGGAACAGACTTATGGACAAGTATTCCGTTGTGTCCGCCCCTGTTTTTGCAAACTCAGATCAGTTTGATTTACATAAATGCGGGATATCGCTGCGTAAAGCCGGCTATATTAAAGGGTTCGCTGAAGCGGTAATGAACGGGTGCATAGATTTTGAGAAATTTATCTCTATGAGCGATGACGAAATAATTGAAAAACTGTCCTCCCTTCCGGGTATAGGCATTTGGACAGCGGAGATGTTCCTCATTTTCTCAATGCGCCGCATGGATGTCGTTAGTTGGGGAGACCTCGCAATACGACGCGGAATGATGAAAATATACGGCTT
>WRBZ01000165.1 GCA_009784305.1 Synergistaceae bacterium | reverse complement strand
TCCCTCAGGGGCCTCATTCCTTTTGCTATTGCCTGTTCATACAGCGTCCTGCCGGTTTCCCCTCTGAGTATCAATTCTCTGATATCGCTATCCACCGTCATTATTTCGTGTATACCGCGCCTGCCTCTATATCCGCTGCCGCGGCAATCGGAACACCCGACAGCTTTCCATCCGGTCGAATGAGCAGGAATTTTAATTTGTTCGCATACACTTTCCGGTATCTCATACTGCGCCTTACATCTCACGCAAAGGGTGCGGACAAGCCTTTGCGCCAGAACTCCAGCAAGGGAAGCCGAAAGAAGGAACGAAGGTATCCCCATGTCTATTATTCTCGCCACAGCGCTTGGAGCATCGTTGGTATGCAAGGTCGAAAGCACCATGTGTCCTGTAAGGGCTGCTCTTATCGCCAATTGTACCGTTTCCGCGTCCCTTATTTCTCCAACCATTACTTTGTCAGGGTCCTGACGCAGTATCGAACGCAGCGCAGCTCCAAATGTCAAACCAGCTTTCTCATTCACCTGTATCTGGTTGATGCCCATCATCGTATACTCTACAGGATCCTCAACGGTAATTATGTTTACGTCTGATTTATTTATCTGTTCAAGCATCGAATAAAGCGTAGTTGATTTTCCGCTTCCGGTGGGGCCTGTAACAAGCATGAAACCCCATGGTAAGTCGCAGAAATACTCTACCTTTTTTTTGTCTTCCGCAGAAAAGCCAAGTTTCTGCAACCCAACCATAGCGTTGCCGGCGTCAAGAATACGTAAGACCATCTTTTCCCCATACATCGTGGGCAAAGAGCTTACGCGAATATCTATCTTTCTCCCCAGAATGCGGACAATTATCCTGCTGTCCTGAGGTTTGCGCCTCTCCGCTATGTCCATATTGGAAAGTATTTTAAGCCTTGAGACAACAGGGGCCTGCAGGTTTATCGGAAAATCGTACGCATTGAAAAGTTTCCCGTCCACTCTGTAACGAACTCTGGATTCCTTTTCGAACGGCTCTATATGGATATCCGAAGCTCCTTCCTGAATTGCCTGCTCCAGGATTTTGCCCACAAGCTGAACTACGGGAGCGTCTCCCGCGCTTGTAAGTGTTGTCTCGCCGCCGTTTTCCTCGCCTTCAACTACGACTTCAACGATAGCTCCTTCAAGAGCCTGCTGCATATTGTACAAACGCTCAAGGTTGTTTTGAATATCGGATGGGGATGTAACGCTGATCCTTATATTCCTGTTCATGAGCATCGAAAGCTCATCCTGAACGAACAAATCAAGCGGGTCTGACATTGCTATGCTCACTGCTCCGTCATCAACGACCGAAAGCGGGACCACAAGATATTTTTCAGCTACATGCTGAGGCAGAAGTTTCAAAGCCTCAGGATCGGGACGATATCTGGCAAGTGATACCAGCGGAAGCTTTAACTGCACAGAAAGGACTTCAGCAACTTTATTCTCGGAAATTATGCCATCGTCTATAAGTATCTGACCAATCCTTTTGCCTGTAGTCCTCTGACGCTCAAGTACCTTGCCAAGCTGTTCCTCCGTTATTGCTCCGCCTTCAACTAAAATATCACCGAGCCGTTTTTTAGTTGTAACCGCCATGGGGGATTATCTCCTGAAAAGGAGCTGGACTCCTTCAATTTTTGAGTCAGGCGTGTCCAGAATATAAGGAACAATCAGCATCACGACCTGGCTCTTCTCTGATAAGTTATATGTATGCCTGAACAAAGCTCCCAACAGGGGAATATCCCCGAGTATAGGAATCTTTGTCCTTTGCTTGGAAATACTTTCCCTGCGCAACCCTCCAACAACAAAAGGTTCCCCGTTACGAACCCTTACATTCGTAGTAACTTGGCGTTTTGATAATTCAGGCGTACCATCCGGCGCTCTTCCAATAAACTCGCTTGCCTCAAGGTCCAACTTAATTGTTATTACTCCGTCCCGCCCAATCACTGGTTTCATAGTCAATATTGGGCCTGCTTCCTTAAATTCAATCTCATAACCTCCATTTTCCTGCCGTACCAAATAGCCAAATTCATGCACAAGCTTGACTTTAGCTTCCTCTCCGTCATAAGTTATGACGGAAGGATTTGCAAGTATTTTTCCTATTTTCTTCGTCTCGCTGAGCTTTAAAGCCGCATCGAGAAACCGCCAGGAACCTTCAACTATCCCCGGAATAGGCGCCTGGAGGTTAGGCACAGTGACAGTACCTGTCCCATAGCTTGGGCGAATACCGGAATCCGTTATAACGCCGATCCTGCCTTCGCCTCCGGCATAAGTGAGCCACCAGTTGTCATAAATTGCATTCAGCATACTGTCGACTTCTTCCTCAAAATTATCGTTGAACTCGAATATTCGAGCGTGAAGCATTACCTGCTTTCCCGGATTATCGAGGCTTTGAAGGGCGACGGCGATCTCTTCCAATCTTTCGGGGGAGGCCGTTATGTACAACTGCCTTAGTCTTTCATCAACGGCAATATTTCCTTTTTCAGCGTCGTTGAGCCGCATTACCGACGCAAGCAAGGCGGATACTTTAGTGATATCGGCGTAAGATACTCTGAAAGCGCGGGTTATCTCCCTCCCCGACATACGCGCCAAACCGCTTCTGCTACCCGCAAGGATGGTATTATCCCCCAGCATGCCGAAATCTATGTCATACATTCTCTTCAGGTGGTCGACAGCAACATTAAGAGGGACTTGCCGCAGCGTCATGGTAACATATTCATTGGGTAAAGACCCGTCTATAACGATATTCCTCTTTGTCATTTCCGCCAGGAGCCTTACTACATCCGCTAAAGGCAAATCCCTGACGTCAAGCGTTACAGGAGATGTTTTCTGAAAGTCAGGGATCAACGGCAAAGCGGGAAGCGTCCGGGTAATCTTAGCTTCCTCTTCAAGCCTTCTCTGCTGCCGCTGCGCCGTGAACAATATTGTGAACCGGTCGATAGGGCCTCTCCCCCGCAATTCCTTCACCAGAAAATTATCGTCAGTAGTTCTAATAACAAGTACAGCGTCATTTCCCCTCTGTTCGGCCTGCACATCCGATACATCGTACATATCTATTGGAAAACTCGTATCCTTTAAGTCATTAGACGTGTTCTTAAATACTATCTCCACATTGTTAAGCTCATCGTTCAGGATTATTTCCGGCGTCGGTAAATCTTTGCCATAAAGCACGAGTAAAATCTCGCTGTCGCCCAATTGGTTAAACTGATATCTGGTGAACGTCGGCGGATTCTTATCGCCGTTTGAGTCTGACGCAGCATGAATAGGCGCTGAAAATATAATAATTATAATCATAATATAAAGAGTACATGTAAGAATTCTTTTCAAAACAGCACTTCCTTTCTTATGCGCAAAGTAGTTTATTAATTACCAACCCTTGATTTGACGCGGGTTCGTCCATTTGAAGCGTCCGCCTCCCTCCGCAGCGCGGAGGGTCGGCATATACTACGGAGTATAAGTAAACTCTTTATTCTCAAAAACTAATGTTATTTTATCCGCGTTTATGCGGGAAATTCGCCCCTTATTACCGGCAAACCTATCTCCCACCCTGTATATTTTT
>WRBZ01000164.1 GCA_009784305.1 Synergistaceae bacterium | reverse complement strand
TGAGCGCGAATCTCCGGGAGAACCCGGATTATTTCTAAGCCCTGCAGACGGTAAAGTTATAGAAATTATACCGGTATCACATGAGTTTACGGGAGAGTCGATGAAGGTCGGTATATTTATGAGCCCGCTCAGTGTGCATGTAAATCGCGTGCCATGCGACGGAGTAATTGAATACATGAATTATGTTCCCGGCAAAAAATGGGTGACGCTTGCCCCTAAAGCATCGGAAGTCAACGAGCGTTTTTACGTTGGTTTGAAAACACAGTATGGAGCGGTGCTGTTAGCTCAGATAGCGGGGCTTCTGGCACGGCGAATAGTGTGCAGGTGCAAAGTTGGAGAGAGTTTAAAACGCGGAGAACGCTACGGAATGATAAAATTCGGGTCAAAAGTTGACATACACCTTCCAAAGGATGTTGCCATAAAAATTAATATCGGGGATAAAGTTTACGCCGGAAAAACGGTAATAGCTGAGGCTAAACAATGAATTTTAATTTTCTTAAATTTAGGCCGCACAAGCAAAGTACACTGACATGGCGACAAATACTCCCCAATTTGATTACAAGCGGTAATACAGCATGTGGCATGACCTCGCTGATTTTAACACTTCATGGGAATTATACCGCAGCGGGATGGGTGTTGTTTCTCGCTGTGTGTTTTGACTTCATGGATGGATTTGTGGCAAGGTGGGTTGGCGGCGGTACCCAATTCGGACTCGAGTTTGACAGTTTATCCGACGTAGTGAGTTTCTGCGCGGCTCCGTCATTTCTATTCTATTGCGTATACATGCAGAGTATGGGGATAATGAGCATTATTGTCTCATGTTTGTTTTTACTGTGCGGCGCGCTCCGGCTCGCGAGGTACAATATAGTTCATGTATCCGGATATTTCCAGGGGATGCCTGTACCCGCAGGGGGACTCTTCCTTGTGTCTTTTGTTGTTGCGGGCGTAACGCTAAATCAATATATTGCTGCATTTTTGGCCCTTTTGATGTCAGCTATCATGGTCTCTTCCATTCGCTACAGCAATATTAAGGCTTTAAAAAAAGGGTATGTTCGTAAAGCAAGGCTTACATTTCTTTTGCTGCTGATGATTTCAATAATAGTTTTTGGTAAAGTATTTGCTCCTATGATCCTAATGAGTATATATGTCGTAAGCGGTTTGCTGAATTTTGACTGGGGGAAGTGGCTTGAATTTCCAATTCCGGAATAAAACCATATATACCCATACCTCCAAGCAAATATCTCCTTCTATGATATTAATTTTTTTTAGTTCATCAAAAGCTTTTCTCTCCCGCTTATTTTTTCATATTGATTTTTGTGGTTTCCAACAGTGTTCTTGTGGATAGTATGAGCGGCATCAGCGATTCGATGTCACTTTGTCCTTCCGTAAAGCTTTCTTCTATGATCGCCGCCATTTTCGCTATATCCCTGAGAGCTGTTCTCGCGTCACTTTCCAATTTCCGTTCTATTACCCGATGCTGCTCAATGACGGACTGTACGCCGCTATTCACTAACTCGAGAACATCACCGCGTTTTGGAATAAAAGTCTTTTTCCCCGCAGTTTTCAGCTTTTCCGAAAGAGTTGTTGAAGCGCCAGGCTCTCCATGTACTATTACGTATGTTGGATCGGTCATAAAACTCTCCGCCCAATTTATAAGGTCGTTCTGGTCCCCATGTGCCGAGAATCCGTTTATAGTATGTAATCCGGCCTCTACCCGAACTTCTTCTCCCGCCACGCGCACTATCTTCTGTCCATCAACCAGTCTGCGGCCTAATGTTCCTTGAGCCTGGTATCCGACAAAAATAACCTGATTCTTTTTTTCATACAGCCCATGCTTTAAGTGGTGTACAATTCTGCCTCCGTTGCACATTCCGCTGCCCGCGATAACTATCGCGCATTTCACATCGTTTATTTTTTGAGATTCCTCAGCGCTTGCCACAACTTCAAGCCCTTCTGGAGAAAACGGTTCCTTATCATCAGTAATGTAATTTTGTATTTCAGTTGAAAGCAAATCTTTATGCGCTTTATAGATAGCGGTAGTTTTTGCCGCCATTGGAGAATCGAAATAAATCGGAATATTTTTGGGGATTAAATTAGCATCCTGCATGAGACAAATCTCGTAAAGAAGGCGTTGTGCGCGGTCGACCGCAAAGCTTGGGATCAGGACTTTTCCTCCTGAGTTTATGGCTTTGCACAGTACATCCTGAAATTCCTGTCTTGTCTCATCGTTTGACTTGTGCAGCCTGTCGCCGTAAGTGGATTCCATTATCACGTAGTCCGCCGAACTTAATATTGCAGGACTCCGTTCCATTACTGTTTTCATCGGACCGATATCACCGCTGAAAGCTAATTTTACTGTTTTTTCCCCTTCATTAAGCGTTACTTCAAGCATCGCGCTTCCGATAATGTGTCCTGCGTCCCGATAGCGTGCTGAAATTCCCGGCAATACTTCTATATTCTCGTCATAACTAATGGAGCTGAGTTTTTTTATGGCATTATCAACGTCATTTTCGTCATACAGCGGCATTGCCGCTTCAAGCCCTTTTCTTGAATTCTTTCGGGTTTCCCATATGGCATCCTCGCGCATTAAATTCGCACAGTCGTACCATAATATTGGGATCAATTCCCTTGTCGGAGTTGTAACCCATACTTTACCTTTGAATCCGTTTTTAACGAGCAGCGGTATTCGCCCTGAATGGTCCATATGGGCATGAGTAAGCAAAATTGCGTCAATTGCATAGGGAAGCACCGGGAATGGAATGGAGTTATCCTTTTCGCTTTTTCCCTGATACATCCCGCAATCAACAAGAAGTTTCTTTCCCGCGCATTCTATGAGATATGCAGAGCCGGTTACTTCTCCTGCGGCGCCTAAAAATTTAATATTCATGTTTTAAAAACCTATTTCTTTTTCTACAGGCTGCAGGGCTAATATTGTCCATTCAATCAATTCATCAAGCGCTTTTCCCATCATTTCCGCTCCCTTGATTATTACTTCGCGGTTTACGCCTCTTGCGAACGTTTTATCTTTCCATTTTTTCTTGACGGATGATACTTCGAGGTCGGACAAGGATCTGCTTGGGCGCACAAGTCCCGCCGTTATTATCAATCCCGTCAGTTCGTCAATTGTAAACAGAGTTTTTTCCATATCATTTTCAGGTTTCACATCCGTACATGCCCCATATCCGTGGGATTGCACCGCGTGGATTATATCCTCGCCGACGCCTGCCTCTCTCAATATCTGCGGAGCTATATTGCAGTGTTTCGACGCGTCGTTTATACAGCTTTCCCAATCAATATCATGAATTATCCCTACAAAACCCCAAAGCTCAGGGTCCCCTCCCATTTTTTCAGCAAAATACCTCATAGTCGCTTCTACTGCAAGCGCATGTTTTACATCGCTATTATGTTTTTTAAACAGCGACAGGGCATTTTCTCTTGTTATTTCCATAAAATTCACTCCTATTATGTTGTGTAGTTTTGATATTTGATAAATTATATCAATTTGTGCAATAAAACAGAAGCTCCACGTTGTTGCGTTTTACGAACGTAGGCGATAAGCAGAGAGC
>WRBZ01000163.1 GCA_009784305.1 Synergistaceae bacterium | reverse complement strand
GTTAGTCCGGCGGGTGTTATTGTATACGTTGCCATCCTTAAAAGCCTTGAAAAGAGAGTATCTTGTGTCTTCGCGCAACCCGTCCGACAGGGAGTTCCATGCGCTTGCATTCAGCCAGAACTCTGCTTTTCCGGATTTTGCAAAGATAGATTCGATGCTCATCGGTATGCCATCACTTCGCTCGCTTGAGTCCAAATTATAAGAGCCGCCCGCGTCCCGTATGAAATGGACGAAAAGGCTGCGCGCGCCCGGGACGTGCCATGTTCCTCCCCAGGAGGCGTTCAGGATGACTTCCGGGCGTACAGTTATTTTTTCCGTCAACATTCGCAAATTTTCATACTGTTGCACTGTAGATAATATATATTCATTTGCTCGTGCTTCAGCTCTTTCGCCAAATAGAGGGGCAAAAAATTTTAGCCATTCAACCCGCCCGAGAGGGTGATTTTCAAGGTATTCTCCCGCTAATATTACGTTGACGCCCAATCTCTCGAGGCGATTTGCCAAATCGAGTTCTACGGGCAGGCTTGCGTATAAAAAAGCCGCGTCGGGCGACAGCGCAAGTATTCTTTCTATATTCAGGTTGTAGCCGGGACCTATATCTTCTGCCGTTAGATTATCAGGTTCAAAAACATAACTTTTGAAGCCCTGTCCTGTCAGTCCCTCTTTTACTCCAAGGACCTCCCAGTATGGCAGCAGTGTAGTTGATGAAGAAATAAATTTGCTTATCGGGATTTTTATAGCTTTCTGATTAGACCCGATTATTGGCTTCTCGTCGCCGGAATATAATACATATTCAATGGGTTCTCCGCCCGGATATGGGAGTAAAACGCGCAGAACATTTCCGTTTACGGAAAACCCTTCCGCATATCGCTCAGATGCGTATAGAGGATCGCTTGATGTTGATATGAACGCTAAAATGGCAAAAATGATCGTTAAAATCAGACGCTTTAGACGCAATGCTATATTCATTACATTATCCTGTCATTCAAGATTTTGGATTTAGTAAGCCCAATGCCGCCCGCTTTTCCAATATGATCAGCTCAAGTATGTTTGCGGTTTCTTTCACATCATGGCTGATTACGACTTGTCCACCGGTCAAGTCTTTCATTCTATCAGTCAATATGTTTATAGCCATTGGGCTTCCGGTTGCGAAAGGAGGTAGCCCCAGATGCAGAGGCAGCCCCAGCGCCAAACCAAAAGCGCCGTCCGCAAGCGCCTGTTCTTCCAGCAATTGAGCGATGGAAAACACCAGCGGGAGTTGCGGTGTGTCAATCTTCAGCGCCTCTGCAAGCTCCGTAACTGCTGTTTCTAAGAGACCGATTGCCAGGCAGGGACTAAAATTCAGCACGGGAGGCATATCCAACGACTTGCAGGCTTCTTTCAGGTTGGGGCCGGCTAACTCCGCTGCTTCAGTTGTCATAAGGCTGTAGATTTCAATGCCTCCAGAATTGCAGCCTGTTGCCAGCACAATGATATCGCGTGATATGAGATCTTTTATAAGAGCTGCTGTAATCACGTCATGACCGCCCGCAGTCAGGTTTGAACAGCCGATGACACCTGCCACGCCTTTTATCTTTCCCGATACGATAAGCTCGATCATAGTTGTAAAGGAGCCGCCTAAAAATTTCTTAAGCGAAACCTCGCTTACACCGGTGAGTGTGTTACTGTCGCCATCGTTTGGCAACAGGTTAACTGGATCACCAAACATTACTTCGTTGAGCAAATTGGTGAGAAAGAGGCCATAAATGCCTGTAGAAATGCCCAACCGCAAACAGTGAAGCAGCATGTATGTCGGGTCGGAATTAAGCTTTGTAGAACTTTTCACCATACCATCAAATACTTCGGATTTGGCTCCGCCGGGAATAATGCCCAGTTCTTCCCACTTTCTGTAGCGTGGGGCATAGGCCAGTTTTTGAATGAGCGCCATATGTTCAAAATCAGGTCTATAAATATCCTCAATCACTGCGTCTGCCACATGTATGGCGAGTTTATGATCATCATGCTCTTCAATGCCGAAAATTTCTCCCAGTCTATCGAGTGCAGCATTGCCTTTCAGTTCGCCTCCGGCCTGTGCGGTGTTCTTCAAGTTACGGGCTGTTTTTTCCAGTAAATGGATATAGCAGCCTGAGCCCACAGTTACTGCTTTGAGAAAGATTCGTCCAACAATTACTTTGGCGTCAGCGCCGCAGATTCCCATAGGCGAATCTGGCGTAATATGGCAAGGCCCGTTGGTGCATAACTTGCAGCACACGCCTTGAAGGCCGAATGCGCATTTTGTCGTCCGGGAATCCACACCGTCATGTGAGGCTTCCAGCGGTGGTCCGTCGATAAAGCCCTCCAGCTGTTTGTCAGCGTTCATACAGGTTTCACATCTTAATTCTTGATACATGTGCCAATCTCTCCTATCATATCTATAAAGTTATAATATAAATAAAAATATATTTAAAAAATTCATATAAGCTTGGCCATAGTGTTTTCTTCGAGCGCTTCAATTAGAAGCGACTGTATCCGGGTTAGTTCCCGATGCACGCCGCAGAAGTTCCCGTCTATATTGAGCGGGCATATATATCCTTCCTGCAGGCACTCATTGAGAAACAGCCGTTCATCCACTGCTTTGACAATATCGAATAGAGTAATGCTATCTAATGTTTTTGCGAGCTGATAACCGCCGACAGCGCCGCGATAGGAATCAACAATGCCTGCATGCTCAAGTTTTTTTAAAATTTTATAAGCAAAAGTAGGAGGAACCTGCTCGTGTTCGCACACCATCCTCACTGACTTTATTTCAAGATATGAGAGTCCACGCACTACACGTATTGCATAATCACATTCTTTAGTTAGAAACATGCTACACCGCCTCTCTTATTAGTTAATTTATTATATTAGACTAATTTAGTCAAGTATAAATTTTCAGTATATTTTCATGAACAATTGTTTAGCGTATAATAAAAACAATCGTGGTTTCGTGTATTGGGATAAATCAGATGGGTTAACAACCGTTATTTATTAAGTAGGGAGGATTTCATCAAATGGAAAAGATGCGGCTTGGCAGAACTAACCTTATTATATCCCGCACAAGCTTTGGAGCTTTACCTATACAGAGAGTTCCGATGGAAGATGCTAAAATATTACTTCAGAAAGCTTTTGATAGTGGAATAAACTTTTACGATACGGCGCGCATGTATACGGACAGCGAAGAAAAAATAGGCTTGGGGCTTTCAAAATATAGACATAATATAATACTTGCCACTAAAAGCTTCTTCCGCACCGGTGAAGAATTAATGAAAGATATTGAGTTAAGCTTGAAATTACTCAAAACAGATTATATAGATATCTATCAAAGTCATTTCTGTAAAACCCTACCTCTGCCGGATGATGGCACTCAGGTTTACGAAACTTTCTTAAAAGCCAGGGAACAAGGAAAAATAAAATTTATTGGAGTTACGACGCATGATGTGAATGTCGCAATACAAGGAGCAACGTCCGGTTTGTATGATACAGTTCAATATCCGCTTTCATGCCTTTCGGTTCAAAGAGATTTAGATATTATCCCAATATGTAAGGAACATGACGTTGGGCTTATAG
>WRBZ01000162.1 GCA_009784305.1 Synergistaceae bacterium | reverse complement strand
CTCGATGCCACCTACCGAGTATTTGAATATTGGGTAGTAACTTTCTCTTCGCCTGCCTTTTTTGTACTTGACTGAAAGAAAATTATCGCTGACAATCCCTCCCACCTGAACCGTGCAGACCTTTTCCAGGTTCTTACCACGCCATATCAAGAATCCGCCTACTCCCGCAAAAACCAATCCAACTAAAACTAATACTATTCTGAGCACATTCTCTTCCATAATCTTAACCCTCCCAATTAAGTTAATGCAAAACAAAAACAAAAGACTGATATTACTGCTAATTGTTCATAATACTACCAATGATTTCGAATATAAAACCTAAACTGATATTCTCGGAGATGTATACAAAATCGTATAGGTCTATGTAACCTCCTTGGTGAAGCAGTGTGAGCGCTGTAATGATCGTTGCAACAGCCGCTGTCACTGCCAGCGTTATTTTTATAATTGAGTAGGGTCTGTTGCCGCTGACTTTGCCAGTTTCGCCGTTCACCATGTAGTTATAGGTCTTACCCTTATAACCGAAAGCGGAACTCCACCTCCGGCTCTGCCATGATTATCTCACTCCATAATTCAGTTGTTCAGAATACAAGCAGCTATTTTCTTGTCCATTTACGAGTCGCCCATAATACCGCCACCAACGCCATAGTTCCAATTACCATCCATCTCAACAGGAATCCCCACGCCCACAGGAGTACGAGGATGGTACACAATAACAGCGCTGAATATAATAAATAATTCTTCTTCATTATTTTTTACTCCTTGTGAATATGTTTTATCAAATTATGGAGTATAGAGTGTGGAATGTGAAGAGTGGATTTTAAGTAAAAGCAAATTATTTATCCTTATTTTTTAACTCCACTCTCCACACTGGCGGCAGTTACCGCTTGAGGTAGGGGATACTTTTGTCGGTATGAGCAAAGTGATACGGCTGGCCCCGGACGATTCTTCACCCATAACAGGCGCATATTCGTAAAACTGAACGTGTCATCAAGAAAGGAGCTACTAACCTGGGTCCAGGTGTTGACATCCTCAGGACGTTCGCTTACGGCTCGCGGCAGAAACAGTTCCGATAAAATTTAAAACATCCTCCAAAACATAAAAGACACGCCTGACAACGATTTATAAAAAATGGGAGAGGCCGCTGCGGAGTAATTGGAATACGATGGACTAACCTGGATCCAATTGGCATGTCGAGGCAACTCTCCCTATACAAAAATGAGGCCAAACATGAGCGCGTTGAAAGGTAGATGTGAGGTTTATGATTTCAGGCGAAGGTGTGGGCGTTTCGCGATAAATCGCACGTTCATGTTATTGAGCCTCATGATGGAAAGTTTAAAGCAAAGGACGAATAAGCAATACACCCTATCGGGTACTATTTTCAAACTTTTTTTTGTATTTCTTATCATTCAATCGTAATTCAAATTGAACTGGCTGCAGTATTTATGCTGTCCCATTCCAGGTTTAGAGGCGGCTTTGATGGAGAACTTAGCGACCTTGAACGCTTCACTACTCCTGAAACAACGAAGCATACGCTTGATTACAAAGGGCTAAAGGCATTTTACGCTCTTTGCAAGACCGCCCTGGGCAGTTTCGCGGTATTTCGCACACATGTCCTTACCGGTCTCGTACATTGTTTCTATAACTTTATCCAGGGAAACGCGCGGTTCCGTAGTACGCAGCAAAGCCATTCGCGCGGCGTTGATTGCCGTTACGGCTATAATTGCGTTGCGCTCGATGCAGGGAACCTGAACCAAGCCATCGACCGGATCGCACGTGAGGCCCAAGTTGTGTTCCATAGCGATTTCCGCCGCTGAACAGACATGCGAGGGCGAACCTCCCAACAGTTCAGCGAGCCCTGCCGCAGCCATCGAACAGGCAACCCCTATCTCACCCTGGCAACCGACCTCCGCGCCTGATATTGAAGCGTTCATCTTGTACAGCGCGCCGATCCCGCCGGACGTTAAAAAATATCTTCCATACAGCTCGGGTGTTACGGAAAACACGAATTTATCGTAATACGCGAGGACAGCGGGAATAATTCCGCAAGCGCCGTTAGTAGGAGCAGTAACGACTCTGCCGCCTGCGGCGTTCTCCTCAGAGACGGATAAGGCAAACATATTGACCCAGTCGATTATATTCATGGGGTCATTCGATAGGGAGCCGAACGATTGCAACCTGCGCCGGAGCGAGATGGCGCGTCTGGGTACGTTCAAAGACCCCGGTAACAGCCCCTCTGTGTTCATCCCCCTCTTGATGCTTTCCTGCATCACTCTCCATACAGAGGAAAAGTGGGATTCTACAGCGTCAACTCCATGCAGTGCGAACTCGTTTCGCATGACAATGCCCGATATCGAAATCGCGGTTTTGGCGCAGGCTGCAAGGAGTTCATCTGCATTTTCATAGGGAAATGGAACGGAAACGCCGCTGTTCTTCGCGCCCTCGGGCGTGTACGATTTAAAATCTTCGGCGCTGCAGAAAAAACCACCGCCGGTCGAGTAGTAAGTCTTCGAAAAGACCATACCGTCCGGAGCGCGGGCGGTCAGTGTCATGCCATTTTCGTGCAGCGGCAGGCTTTCAGGGATAAAGACAATGTCAGAATCCCAGTCGAAGTCAATTTCAACATCCCCGGCTAAACCACTCAGCAACAGTTTCTTTGTCTGTTTGACCTTTGAGATGAAATCCGGTATCGCGTCAACGTCCACGGTCTCCGGTTCAAAACCTGCCAAGCCGAGAACTATCGCCTGATCCGTATTGTGACCTTTGCCGGTCAGCGAGAGAGAGCCGTGCAGTTCCGCAACGATATGAACCGGCAGGATTTTTTCGCATTTCAGCTCGTCGATGAATTTTCCGGCTATTTTCATGGGGCCGACAGTATGGGAGCTGGACGGGCCTATTCCGATCTTAAAAATATCAAGAACGCTTATTTTGCTCACAACACACCTCCGCGAGGCTCTCTATTCCCAGTAATAATCTAATCCCCTTCCTGAAGACTATTAGCCATATTCCTCCCAAGCAGGGCGCAGGACTCCAGGTCATCAAGCGTTGGGGATGCGAATACTTCCGGCTCCGGCTCGATCCTTTGCCAGCCAAAGTCATTGGCAAAACAGCGAAGAGCGTCAAGCCCTCCCTTGCTCCAACTGTAGCTTCCCGCCAGTCCGAGTACATGATTTTTGGGCTTACGATTTGCAAGCTTACTGAAAAAATCCGACATCGGCGGGAAAAGCCCACCATTATATGTACACGAGACCGCAACAAGCCCTTTCATTTTCCAGAAATCACGGAGCAAGTATGATGCGTTCATGCGGGAGACGTCATATAGAAGGGTATTTGAAAAACCACTCTCAGCCAGCCCTCTGCATACAGCTTCCGCCATACGTTTAGTGTTACCGTACATCGAACCGTATACAACCATGGCCCCGCGCTCGTTCTCGTGTTTGCTCCACCGGTCGTACAGCGAAACGACTTTTTTTACATCCTTGCGAAAAAGTGTACCGTGAGCGGGGCATATCATTTTAAGCTCGATCCCGCCCAGCTTTTTAAGCGCCGCCTGCGTCGTGGAACAGTATTTGCCGACTATTGTTGCAAAATACCGCAGCATCTCGTCT
>WRBZ01000161.1 GCA_009784305.1 Synergistaceae bacterium | reverse complement strand
TCAAAAAGAAGGCATTTCGCGCTGAAATAATTCTCCATCGTTTTATGATAATCAAGATGTTCCGGACTCAGGTTGTTGAATACCATGACGTCAAACTCGCAGCCATCCAGCCTGCCCATATCGAGCCCATGAGAGGACGTTTCCATCACGCATGCCTTACATCCGTTGCGGACCATCCGGGATAATAATCTCTGGATATCGCAGCTTTCAGGCGTCGTGTACTCCGATTTTAGATCGTTTAATCCGTCATTCTGTAAAACAGTGCCAACAAGCCCGCACTTGATCCCAATGGATTCCAGCAAGCTGCGGATGACCCATGTCGTGGTCGTTTTTCCGTTTGTTCCGGTCA
Organism: Synergistaceae bacterium; assembly: GCA_009784305.1. Classification (GTDB taxonomy): domain Bacteria; phylum Synergistota; class Synergistia; order Synergistales; family Aminobacteriaceae; genus WRNQ01. The sequence continues at coordinate 3,258 of WRBZ01000161.1, read as the reverse complement.
CCGCGTACATTTTCAACTGCTTGGCCGGTTCTCCATAAATTTTAGCGGCAACTTTACCCATCCATTCGCGGGTTGAATTTACAATGATCTGAGGAACTTTACATTCAGGAAGATATTTTTCTGCAAAAACAGCAACAGCCCCTGCAGAGAGAGCGGAAAGCGCATAATCATGCCCGTCTGCTTCTTTACCGCTAATGCAGCAAAAAATCGAGTCTTCCGTCACTTTGCGGCTGTCTGAAAATATTTCGACGATTTCAGGATTATCGTCAGGATTTGTGTGGAGAACATCGCTATGCGGGACGCCCGGGTGTGCGTTGTCATGCAGGACGCCTACCCTGAAGGGCGCAAGCGGCGGGGCTCCCCCTACCACTACAGCGTCCTGTTTGTTTATTGGGTAAAATTTGGGATTTGCTTTTGATTCTTCAAGAAAGTGGATTATTTCAAAGAGTTTCATATCTGCTTCCTCATTGCTATGGCGGGCGACAATTCCAAAATCTCCTCGACTATTCTTTTAAGCGGCGGACCAGCTACTTCCCCTCCGTAATATTTTCCTTTTGACGGTTCGCCAATCACGATAAGAGTTATGTACTGTGGATCATCGAAAGGCCAGAATCCGACAATTGAAGCCACATATTTTTCTTCAACATATTTTCCTTTTTCCGCGACTTGAGCGGTCCCTGTTTTAGTTCCGATCTTTACAAATTTTGAGTCAGCGGTTCTGCCCGTACCGTGCAATGTAGTATCAAGCATGACCTTACGAAGCCATGTGCTGGTAGCGGGAGAAATCACGTCACGCAATACCATGCGCTCACCGCTGTATGTAATGTTTCCTTCAGCATCCAAGGCTGATTTCACAAGGTACGGCCTTAATAAATGTCCGCCATTGACAATGGCGGCAAGGGATGTAATGAGTTGAAGCGGTGTTACGGCAATACCTTGTCCGATTGCAATATTTGCCGGAACAACTCCTATCCATTGGGAAGGGGGAGATATCAGGCCTTTTTCAACGCCATTAAGTTCTATTCCGGGCACGCTGCCAAATCCCCAATTTAATAAAGATTGATACATTTCAACGGGTTTAACCCTGATACCAATTTGCGCCATCCCGACATTTGACGACTTGATCAAAACCTCGGAAGGGGTTAAAGTTCCAAAAGAAACTCCCTTAAAAGCCTCGGATATTGACCCGTCCGCTACTTTCCAGACAGCGGGACATCTAAAAGTTTCGTTCGTTCTTACATTTCCTTTTTCCATCGCAATGCCCATAATTACTGGTTTGAAAGTTGACCCGGGTTCATAAATACGCGAAACAACATTGTTTATTGTAGCGGTTATATCCTTGAGTCCGCTGCGCTCGTTAGGGTTAAATGTTGGCCAGCTCGCCATCGCTAAAATTTCACCGCTGTTAGGGTTCATGCAAACAATAGCTCCCCATTTCGCCGCATGGGCAGTAATCGTTTAATTCAATATTTTTTCAACTATTAACTGTATTTTTGCATCTAAAGTAAGAACAACCGAAGAAGGGCCTTTTTGAATATGTAAACTGTTGTCTAATCTTCCAACTCTTTTTCTTGAGGAAAAACGGTATCCTACGGGTTCAAACAGAGTAGTATCCCATGCTAATTCTATTCCGGCCTGCCCTCTGTCATCTATATCGCAGAAACCAAGAGTTTGTGTCATAAGCGAATTATTCGGGTAGTAACGTAATTTTTCCTTAATTTCAAACAAACCCTTTAAATCTTTATCCGCAAGCTTTTCTGTAATATTTGGCTGTACTTTGCGGGCTACCCAAATAAAACGCCCCTCTTTTTCTTTAGAAATCCTATCAATTACATTAGCCGGAAATATTCCGTTTAATTCTTTCGCATCGTTTGGGTTCCAATGCTCTGAATCGATATAGTAACTTGAAACAGGAACGGAAAGCGCCAGTATATTTCCCTCTCTGTCCCGAATCGTTCCTCTGTCGGCATTTATTGGGATACGGCTCCAGTATTGGCGCTGAGCTTGAGCTATTACTCTGTAATCAGGTTTCAAATGATATTGCGTAATTCTCCACGCAAAAACGACAAAAAGAATAAAAACGAACACCCAAGGACTTATTATGCTTCTTTGACGCATTTTACTCACTCATTCTTGGTTTTTAATACGCCTACGTTGGTGCTCTTTTGCATTTTCAGCGTATCTTTACAATAGCTGTAGATCCTGTTTGGGGATTTCAACGCTGAAAGTTGCTGCTTAAGCGACATTTCCTGCATTGATACCCGTTCGATCGCGTGAGATGTAACGGTAACCTCCTGTTCCAAATAGCTGGCATAAAACCTCATACCCGCAAGTACAAGAAAAAATATTATTCCGCCACGTAAAGCAAATTTAATTATATATCCCGGTTTTTTCTTATCATCAACGGTCAATTAAACCAATCCCCTCATTGTATATGGGCGGCATTATCTATACGCTCCAAATACGGGCGGCAGGTTGCCGCCCCTACCCTATAGAAAACGAAACGCTCTTAGTTTAGCGCTGCGCGATTTAAAATTTGACGCCGTCTCATCATCCGACGGCAAAACAGGATGTTTCGTCAATATCTCTCCTAAACCTTCGCGTTTCCATTGGAGGAACATATGCTTTACTATTCTGTCTTCTAAAGAATGATAACTGACAACAACTACTTCAGTACCAACAGAAGAAAACTTAATGCAAGCGGAAAGCCCTTCCGGAAGCGCATCCAACTCTCTGTTGACGTATATCCTGAGCGCTTGAAAAACCCTCCGCGCCGGATGCCCTCCCATTTTACGCTGAACTGGAGCCGGAAGGATTTCCCGTATTAGAGAAACAAGCTGTCCCGTGGTCTCTATATAATTATTCTTTCGCTTTTTTTCAATTCCACATGCGATACGCCACGCAAATCTTTCCTCACCGAACTTTTGAAATATATCCGTAAGCTCTTTTGCGGATAATGAGTTTACAGCAACTGAAGCGGGTTCTCCGGCATCTTTATTCATTCGCATATCGAGAGGCCCATCCAATTGAAAGGCAAATCCTCTTTCCGCGATTGAAAGCTGCATATTTGAAACTCCAAGGTCAAACAAGAAAGCATCTGCTTTTTCAATGTTGTACGGAGCCAGTAAACGCTCTAAATCACAGAAATTTCCTCTTAATGGTATAAACCTGTCACCGAATTCGCGCAGGTTTGATTTAGCGTTTTCAATAGCTTCCCCATCCTGATCCACTCCGTAAACAACGCTCTCCGGAAATTCC
>WRBZ01000160.1 GCA_009784305.1 Synergistaceae bacterium | reverse complement strand
CTCAGGGAATTCCCCAGATTGGCTTCACAGACCAGGTAAGCTTGGGTGATGTCAGCGAAATTCAAAAAAATAACAGGCTCGCTTTCCGCGCGGAAGTCGGCAGGCAACTATTCACTCCATATTGGCGCGGAGTGGTTTTGGATTCGTTTAACGGCAGTGTGTGGACATCCTCTCAAAATCAAAGACGCTCAAGCAATATTTTTTCAGGCGAAAATGCGGTAGAACAGGAAATATACATCGAGCCGGGCAGGCACAGATATTTATTTGCCCTGGACACCCCTGTCTCAGTTTCGAGAGTTGAAGCCCGTGTCACGGAAAATGGTGTAATTATCTATGACGGAAGAAATGACGGCAGAAGATTTCAATATACCGCCATTTCCATGCCCCCGGGCGTATTACGCATGGACAGCGCAAATTTAAGAAGAAGTCGTTATTTAAGCCTTCCAAATTATTTTATCCCCGAGCTTAGGGACGAGGTCGAAAGGATCACAGGAGGACTCGATCATTTTCAAAAAATATCCGCGATATTAAATTATTTGTCCGAGCCTAATTACGAATACTCCCTTACTGATTTGCCCACTGCTCCAAACGCGCTATCGCACTTCATATTTGTGAGTAAAAAAGGGAATTGCGAATTCTTCGCTTCCGCAATGGGAGTCATGCTGCGAATGGCAGGCATACCATCAAGGCTTGTCGGCGGTTATAGAGGCGGAGTATATAACGATGCCGGCGGTTATTATTCCGTTTACGAGGAAAGCGCCCATGTATGGGTCGAATTATGGGACGAGGTAAACACTTCCTGGGTTCGTTACGACCCGACGCCGTATTCTATTGCATTTGGATCAGGTTCAGATGTTTTCGGGTTTTGGGAGGCTTATCTTGACCTGTTGGATTACCAGTGGTCAAAATTTGTCATGAATTACGATCTTGAGATTCAAAGAGAGTTAATTGTCTCCGTAAGAAATATTATAAGTAACCCCGGCGCTTATGATTATGCCTCGTTTTTTCAACACCTTCCCCTCATTTTAGGTATAACCGGCTTAATTATCATCAGCATATATTTTCTTCGCAAGATTGAAAAAAGGAACGATGGCGAAGCTTTATTGCATAAATTCATTTTGGCGATGAAAAGAAAAGGGTTTCATAAACATAGGAGCGAAGGGCTGCGCGAGTTTTCCAACCATTTACCGGAGAATGAAAGAATTAAAGCTATGCCATTTATCGAACGTTTTGAGGAGCATTACTATAAGGAAAAAGAATTTGATAAAACGGCTGTTAAAGCTTTAAAGGAAAACCTTAAAAACATGAAATAAGCGTATTCATAATGGACCCCATGCACTACTTGCACCACACGAGCCGCGTCTTCATGTGGCGTGGCGATCCAGAAGGCTTTTGTCTTTAGTCTTTACTTTTGTCTACATGCAAAAACTAAAAGATGACTGGATCGCCACGCTTCGCTCGCGAAGACGAAAAAACACCAGGTTCACAATAGAAGGCATTTTATCTTTAGTATTTGCTTTTATCTATATGCAGAAAACTAAAAAACGACTGTACGCGCCACGCGCAGCGTCCGTTTCTCAGCGTATGTTTTATTATCGCCACGCTCCGACTTGCTGCGCCAACTACGGGGTAGCTTCGCTAAACAAGGTCCGCGAAGACGGGATAGAAAGCTCGCTGGCGCTTCTGTATGTTACCGCTTGCGGCTGCTCCAGAATCGGCTTTTCACACCACAACGAGTCGAATAAACATACACAACTTGTTGCAACTGACCTCAAATGAACATTTTTGCAAGACTTATTGTTACCGCCGCCCGCCCGTCGGGGTGCAGTTACCTTTTCAATTAACTAAGTTTAACTTTCTCGGAAAGAAAGTTAAAGATAATTACTATACTTTAATTTTATCGCTTGACTTGTTAAAGATAGCTCCGTATAGTAAGGCAAGAAAAACAACTGGATAGGAGCGACTATGCGTAGAAAACTGCAAGGTATTTTGCTTAAATCGGCGGTGGTCGGCGGCGAGCGCTATTCCACATTTTCTCCCAATGCACTTCCGCCCGCGCCCGCCATCGATATGGCCGCTATCTCGGATTGGCTTGAAAAGGCGAACCTTGCCGTCGGGGAACTGAATGGCGTTGTCGAGAACGCCCCGGACCCGAATCTTATCAACTATATGTATATCCGCAAGGAAGCCGTGCTGTCATCGCAAATCGAAGGCACGCAATCTACTTTGGACGACTTACTTCGCTATGAATCGGGCGGCATGCCTGGAACGCCTATAGACGATGTTATCGAGGTGTCGAGCTATGTATCCGCCTTAAATCATGGCTTAAAACGGATTGAGGACGGGTTTCCGCTATCCCTGCGCCTTATCCGCGAAATCCATAAAGTCTTGCTGATGAACGCGCGGGGCAAGAACAAATTGCCCGGCGAGTTCCGCACCAGCCAAAACTGGATTGGCGGAACGCGACCGGGGACGGCTCGATTCGTCCCCGCTCCACCCGACAAGGTTATACCTTTGATGGGCGACGTGGAAAAGTTCATGAACGCGGAAGAAGATAGAATTCCGCTTCTTGTAAGGGTCGCACTTATCCATCATCAATTTGAAACTATTCACCCGTTCCTTGACGGCAACGGTCGCACGGGGCGCTTGCTGATAACGCTCCATCTTTGTGCGCGCGGGTTCTTGAAGTCGCCGTTTCTATATCTGTCGCTGTTCTTCAAGCAACACCGCGACTTGTATTATGACAAACTGACGGAAGTCCGCAAGACGGGCGATTGGGAAGAATGGCTGAACTTCTTCTTGGAAGGCGTGGCGGTAACGGCGACGGACGCGAAATATACCCTGCTTAAGATCCAAAAGATGTTCGAAAGGGACGACGCCTTGGTCGGAAGTATCGGCCGTGCCCGTGAATCCGCTGGCGTGGTGTTGGCCCAGTTCAAGCAGAAGCCGCTTCTTGCCATACCGGAAATAGTGAAGCGCACAGGGCTTTCGACACCGACGGCGATAAGTGCGGTCGGGCGCTTAATAGATTTGGGTATTATTAAAAATATCAGCGAGAAAAAGTGGGGGCAGATATACTCCTATGAAGGGTATACTAAACTGCTAACCCCGAATAATGAACGATAAAAATGAGGTATAAAATGGCATTTGACTTTACACAACATTTATAAAAATTGAGGAAATAGATACTCTAACAAAAACTAACTGGGAAGGCGACGAAAGCTTATATAACAGTTGATACTCATGAAACCTCTATGCTAAAATCGCCTAAAAAGTATATATGCTAACCTGTTATCCCAAAATGATGTCAATCAATTACAAAAAACTGCCTTTTCTGGATTTCTTTTGCCCTTCAGGGTATGCCCTTGGGGCAGGTGTCCCGCGGTTTTGTTTTTACCACAACTCGCCCGCAAAACCTCGCCATTCATACCCTGAAGGGCGAGGTCTTGCGGGCTCACTGGATAACTCCACCAACACTCAGCGGGGGATAACAACGAAAAACTCCCGCCGAGTGGGTGTTCGTTTATTTTTCTCTTACTATCTTCTTAATTTTCATAAGGCGGCTTAGAGTGCCGCGTTCCTGCTCGTCCAGCTTCATTGAAATGTATCT
>WRBZ01000159.1 GCA_009784305.1 Synergistaceae bacterium | reverse complement strand
TTATTGATGAGATGCTTTCTTTACTTCCGTCTCTCACTAAATCCGGAATGTCTATTTCATCCGCTTTCGTGGAATTATTGAGAGTTAAGCGCGGGATTAAGTTTGAAATGGAAAGCAACAATATTTAGTGTTACATTCCAATCTTTTCGTGTGCCCTGCTGTCTGATTGTATGTTATTATTCACCGTAATACAGAAGAATGGAGGAGATAATAATGAATGATGGAGACTTTATAATTACTAAGGAAATAAATGAAGAAGTCACAAAATTTATAATTAAAGGCCGGGTGAATTCTATTAGCGCTCCGGAACTTCAATTTGAGCTGGAACAATCCCTAAAAGAAGGACTTATCAATATAGTCCTGAATATGTCCCAGGTTGAGTATCTAAGTTCCATAGGCGTAAGAGCGATTCTCCAGATTTATAAACAGGCTGAAGAAGCAGGCGGCAAATTCAGAATTGAACGACCGTCAGAAAATGTCAGAAATGTTCTTGGTATAGCCGCGTTGGATGAGATGTTGATTTAGTAAGATACCAATTTTGACTTGCAAGTGAGCAAGAGCATATGCATTCATTAAGGACGAAAATTCTATTTATCGTGCTTGGTTTATTTGTGCTTGTCGGCGTAGCGTTTGTATTGTATTCAATGGGAACTACCAAGAATTACAAACGCCTGCGGCTTGAAGGCATAACGAAAACGGTAGAATATGAATCTGAAAAAGTTAATAAGATAATTGCGGAAATAGAACGCAGCGCTGTATTTTTGGCGTTGGACGGAGCATTATTCTATAAATCGCAATCGGAAGAATTAGGCAATACTTCAGTACTGGAATATCTTCGCAGTTTTAACGCTGTTATTGGCGGCGGTTTTTGGTTTGAGCCATACGCATACAATAAGAGTACGTTTCGCGCCGGTATATACGCTTTTTTTGACAAAGAGAATGGCGAGGCGCGTCTGGACTATTTCGATATATCTGAATACGACTACCATAACATGAATTGGTATCGCGAAATTATTGACGCAATAAAGAGCCCATATCAGGTTGCATGGACAAAGCCTTATATTGACGATAGCTCATACAGTTTAATGACAACGGCAGGCGCAGGCATATTTGACGGGAACGGACATTTGATCGGCGTGTCTATCGTTGATTGGGAAATAGACAAAGTGATTGAAGAATTGACCGCTATAAAACCTACGGAAAACAGTTTTGTTTTACTGTGCGTGCCCAAACAGGACTATATAATTTCCAGCACACGCACTAATAGCGTTGCTGGAGCATCCCTCAAAAGCCTTACCTGGGATTTAAACAACGATTCTTTTGAGCTTGAAGGTGTCGAATATTTACGGTTTACGCGGGTCATGAACAATGGATGGCTCTTATCCGTACAAATTCCAGAAAATGAGATTTTTGCCGTGGTGGAAGCCCAAAACAACCGTTTCTCGATGATAATAGCTTTTTCGCTTGTTTTAATGTTGTGTTTTGCGTACTATATGATCTCAAAACTTATAAACGCGCCGTTAAAACGGTTCACATCAGATATATCTCAAATTGCACTCGGTAACCTTGACATACACATTGAAATGGGCTCAAAAGACGAATTGGGCTTGCTTGCGAAAACATTCAATAAGATGACCGCTGATTTAAAGAAATCTATCGAAGCATATGCTCGCGAACACGCGGAGAAAGAGCGTATTGGAGCGGAGCTTAAGGTGGCCACGGAAATACAGGCAAGTATGCTTCCGTGTATTTTTCCGCCATACCCTGACAGGGCAGAATTTGACATATATGCGTCAATGTTTCCTGCAAAAGAGGTAGGCGGAGATTTTTATGATTTCTTTTTTATCGATGAATACAATTTGGCGGTGGTGATTGCGGATGTTTCCGGCAAAGGGGTTCCCGCTGCTTTGTTCATGGTTATTGCAAAAACTCTTATCAAAAATTGCAGTTCCTGTAAAAAACCTATGAACGTTTTTGAATCGGTAAACAGAAAGCTTTGCGAAAACAATAAGGCAAGCATGTTCGTTACAGCGTTTATGGGCATTTACAATATATTGACAGGAAGATTTGTTTACGTTAACGCAGGACACAACCCGCCGCTCGTAAAAAAAGGCAAGGGCGGTTATGAGTTTTTGAAAACAAAGCCGAACTTGATCCTGGCTTGGAAGAAAAATGCAGAATACAGAGAGTATGAAATTACCCTTGAACCTGGTGATGCAATTTATTTATATACCGATGGCGTGACTGAAGCAATGAACGCAAATCTGGAATTGTTTTCCGAAGCGAGGCTGCTTGAAACGTTGAACAGATATAAGGATTACGTGCCAACGGAACTATTACCCGCAATAAAGCGGGAAATTGATTTATTTGCTGATTGTGCCGAACAAGCGGACGATATCTCGATGCTTGCGCTGAAAGTGAACAGCCGTGCCGATTCATGAGGGAACTGACAATCGAAGCAAACATTGAGAATCTCAACACTGTATTGGACTTTGTAAATGAGGACCTTGAGCGGCATAATTGCGAGCCTGATTTACAGAGAGAAATAGATATTGCTGTGGAGGAAGTATTTGTTAATATCGCAAGTTACGCCTACCAACCAGCGAAAGGCAATGTGACCATATTTATTTCCACAGGAAAAGAAGTTGTCGTCAGATTTGAGGATATGGGCATACCTTATAACCCTCTTGAGCAAATATGCCCGGATTTATGTAAGCCCATTACGGAGCGCGAAATAGGCGGCCTTGGGGTCTACTTTGTAAAACAGATGATGGATAAGGTTGAGTATAAGCATGTTGATAATAAGAATATTCTTATAGTGGCTAAAGAGATCAAAAAAAACAAGTAGCAGGAGTAGCAGGCTTCTCTTACAACGTCGGAATGCGCCTTATGATCCTTATTTCTCCCACGCGCCTCGTTATCCCTTTTGCGTCGAAGTGTTCAAGCATTGGCAGGATATATTTGCGGCTGCTTTTTGTTGCATCCCTCACTGCTGCAAGGGTTATTTCCCCGTTTATGCCAGTTATTGTTTCTAGAAATTTGCCTTCTATTTCCCGTGATAATATGAATCCTGATACGACAGAAATTTCTCCTGAATTTTTCATGCTTTCCAACGTAAGCTTTAGATTCTTCGCCTCGCATTTCAATTCTTCCTGTACCTCTTCAATTGATGGAGGCTGGAATGAGCGGGTTTTGCACATGCTCAGAATAAGCCGCACCTGATCTTGATGCTTTTTATCATCCTTGGGAGTGAAGCTTGACAAGTAAACACAGTCTTTCTCAGGGTCAAATAATATCGATTCTTTGCCGTTGCCTTTGGTTTGATCGTTCTGCACAGTTGCTGAGTAGTGTTCCAAGATTTTAAGCAACTGCCTTATTTCTTTTATGGAAAGCTTTAGCTTAAAGAATAAATCCATACGCGCTAAATCGCTTACGGGTATTCCTCTTTCAATCGGCCTGGATGTATGGAATTCCCTTAGTATGAGCTTGATTTCTTCTTCCATTGATTTTAGTTTTGAAGAGGATAGTAAAAAAGTCTTATCGTCATTTTTTATATTATCCCGTATTATGAAGATCACTTTTGATTTTTCCAGTTTTTCGGCAGCGGCTAA
>WRBZ01000158.1 GCA_009784305.1 Synergistaceae bacterium | reverse complement strand
CGTGCTCATTTGATCTTGTAATTTTAACATCTCGGCAAGATTATTCTGCATGTTGTTAAATAACATGCCATACATCATTCCGTTAGTAATCCTGTTTGCCATGATTTTTCCTCCGTCTTGATATACACTACATTATATTTATCGGTCAAACATAATAAAGGATTAGTGATAAGATATCTATTAGATTAAGAATAATTCAGGGAGGTTTTTTTTATGAAAAACTACAAAATTAAAGACATTTCCAAATTCTTGGATAGGCCGGGATTTTCTGGAACATTTGTCCATGGCGAAAGAATGACCCTTGCTCATTGGACAATTGATAAAGATAGCATTCTCGCCCTTCACAGCCATGAGAACGAACAGATACTTTTCGTGATTGAAGGGTGCTTGCGCTTTGACTCCCCTGACGGACCAATGGACATACATCCGGGAGAAGGAATAGTGTTCGCACCTGATGAACCTCATAGCGGAACGGCAATAGAAAGGACGGAGTGTATAGATGTGTTTTGCCCTGTAAGGGACGATTTCAAAAAAGCGATGGAAGGTAAATGAGATTTGACTAAATCCTCTACCTCAAGGTATATATGCTCTGAGTGCGGAGCAATAAGCGCCATCAGGACCGGCAAGTGCAATGTATGCGGCTCATGGGGGTCCATCATACAGGATATGAACCAGGAAAAAGCTGTATATGAAAATGAAACAAACAGCATAACCATAAGGTCAATAGATGTAGTCCCTCCGGAGCGGATAAAATCGGGAATGAATGAGCTTGACCGTGTTCTTGGCGGAGGCTGGGTACCCGGCGGGGTAACTCTTCTGGGCGGGCAGCCTGGAATAGGAAAGTCTACACTGCTACTTCAGACTGCCGGGTTGATGGCGCAAACAGGTACAAGAGTTTTGTATATATCGGGAGAAGAGTCTGCTTCTCAGGTTGCGTTGAGAGCCAGAAGGCTCGGCGCGGATTCCGAGATGCTTGATTTGTTTTGTGGCACAAATCTTGAAAAAGCTGTTTCTGAAGTGAATGCGCGCAACATTGGATTCTTTGTCCTAGACAGCGTACAGGCAATGCGGGCGCCGGACGAGCCGGGATGGGCAGGAACTCCCAATCAGGTCAGAGCGGTCGCACAATTTGTAATTGACGTGGCAAAAAACAGGAACGTACCTGCTGTATTGGTGGGACACATAACAAAAGAAGGGCGCCTTGCGGGGCCAATGCTTTTGGAACACATGGTCGACACGGTCCTCCTGTTTACAGGTGAAGGCTATTCATCATACAGGATGTTGCGCGCGCAAAAAAACAGGTATGGAACAACGGACGAACTTGGAATTTTTGAAATGGGAGAAAGAGGGCTGGCTCCGGTAGATGACAAAAGCGCGCTCTATTGGAACAGAGTGGATACTCTGGTACCGGGAGTATCCATGACAGTTGCGCTGGAAGGGTCGGTTCCTCTAATAGCTGAAATACAAACGCTTTGCACAGCGACAACATTTTCATACCCAAGAAGGACAACTCGCGGAATTGACGTTAATAAGCTTCATTTGCTCTCTGCCGTAGTTGAAAAACGCGCGTCAATTCCATGCGCCAACTATGATATTTATTTAAACATAGCTGGAGGATTGTCAATACAAGACCCTTCCGCAGATTTAGCGGCATGTGCCGCGTTGGCATCAGCTGCTATAGGTGCGCCGCTTCCTCCTGACTGCTGTTTTCTCGGTGAAGTCGGGCTTGCGGGAGAGGTTCGCCCCGTAACACGCATTGGACTCAGACTGCGCGAAGCAGTAAGGCTTGGATTTACACAAGCGGTAATCAGTTCTCGGGAAAAAAATGATGAAATCCCGCTTGGAATAAATATCTTCCGCGCGAAAAACTTAATTGATGTAATCAAAGAATTTATTCAATACCAGACAAAATAAATTTTCTTACAAGGTTTTCAGTTACTTTTTTCCTGTAAGCGCTCTCTTTGCGCGGCTCAACGCTGGCTCCGGCTTTCTTGGCAGCGGAATTGGCAAGCTTTTCATCTATTCTGTGTCCAATCAACATTCTTTCAACATTCTTCAGCCTAAACGGTATAGCGGACATGCTGCCCAAAGCGAAACGTGCATCATAAATGCGGCCATCTACAAATTTTTCTATGCAACACGCAAGCGAAACTCTGGAATAAGTCAATATTCTGCGGGAACCTCTCTTATAAAAAGCCTCATATCTTTTATTAAGTTGAGTTTCAATCAGTATCTCTTTTATAAGCTCACCTTCTTTCAAGATGTTAGAACGATGACCAACGATAAATTTTTCGATAGGAATGGTCGTCTCTTGAGAAGTTCTGCTAACTATACAAACCTCTGCTTTCAGGGCCATAAGCGCGGTTACTAAATCCGCAGCTCCAGACGCCGTTACGATATTTCCGCCTATTGTTGCCATGTTCTGCACAGCTACTGCCCCGCACATTGAAGCAGCTTGAATCAAAAGAGGGTAATTCTTTCCAAGCATGTAATTTTCAATAATTTCAGTATTTGTCACACAGCTTCCGATCTTTATATGTCTACCTTCGTAAGTTATGGTTCTGAGTTCCGGAATATTTGATATATCCATGGCGGATTTGATCTTTAGCCTGTTATTATGCATATCGGGGAAAACATCCGTTCCACCCGCAATGATCTTTAGGCCTGGATTCCTTCTTTTCAGGACATCCATCGCTTCCTCCAAACTTCTCGGTGAGTAAAAGGCATTTATTTCTTCGTCATTAAATACAGGGACTTCTTTAGCCGTTTTGGAAAAAGGGATGAGTTCTTTTGAATAACCCGTTTTTACAGCTCTGTCTATCGCGCGGTATATTTTTTCATAACCAGTACAACGGCATAAATTACCGGAAATAGCTGTCTTAATTTCTTCCAAGCTTGGGTTTTGCCGTTTTTCCAGCAGAGCTCTTGCCGCAATGATCATTCCGGGAGTGCAAAATCCGCATTGCACAGCTCCTTCCTCAACGAAAGCGGTTTGCAAAGCATCGGGAACTACAGAACTCCCTAAGCCCTCGATCGTTAAAATTTCACTGCCGTGAACTCTTAGCGCGCTTACCATACAAGAATTCACTAGCTTTCCGTCCATTAAGACAGCGCAGGTTCCGCACTCACCCTCTCCGCAGCCTTCTTTCGCGCCTTTCAAGTGGATATCTTCACGCAGAACGTCAAGCAGCCTTTTCAATGGGTCAACTTCCAGAACCCGCAGTTTTCCGTTTACCGTAAATTTAAGTTTCATATAGTTTCTCTCCTGTCTGATCCGTCGAAATCTTTCATGGTTTTTTCGACAAGGGAGAGTAAATATTCTCCAGAAAGCGGAATTTTTTCAGCAAAAACACCTGTTGCATTTTGAACTGCCGACGCCAAAGCAGGAGCGCCTCCATTCATGGGCAGTTCGCCTACTCCTTTTGCTCCTTCCGCGCCAAAATCGCACGGATCCTCCAACAGTTCCACATCAAATGAAGGAGTATCAAGCGCTGTCGGAATGGCATACTCACCCAAATGTCCAGCGGTATAATTTCCTTCACTTGTGAGCTCCAAACGTTCAGTATTAGCCCAACCGTATGACTGGAGCGCTCCGCCTTCTATCTGTCCGCTTGCTAAGACAGGGTT
>WRBZ01000157.1 GCA_009784305.1 Synergistaceae bacterium | reverse complement strand
ATCTTATAAAATCTTCCTTGTTTTTCAGAGATTTATCCACAAAACCGGCCTTACACCGCCATCAAGAATGACACTAATGCCATAGATGTAGACAGTTCCAGTGCCGAGAACCACAGCGGCGCCGAAGTCAAAACCAGGTGACCGAAGCCACCACCACGAAGTTTGATCGCCAAGTTTTGCTACTCTGCTGCTATCGTTTATATTTGACAATGTCATCCCGTTATCGGCTGAAACCCACTGATTGCCATCCCATTTTTTACGCATTTTGTTCTCATAATCTCCGCTGTTGTCAAAATATTTATCCAACTCTTCAAGGCTCAGTAAAAATACCTTATCAGTGGTGTCATTGCCGCCTTTTGTACCGTACCATAGATTGTCCGGAGTGTTGATTATTGATTCGGCAATCCGCCCCTGCTCTTCTTCCGTAAATCTTTGCAGAAACTCGCCGTTCAGGTATTCCCGCAGATTACTCGTTTCCCATGTCAGGTTTGCGCTTTGCACGTTAACGCAATAAGGACGCCGCTCAATCATATCCTCCATTATTATCAATGCTCTGCTGCCTTGCATGTCAAGCACGCGCCAGTTCCATTCGCCAAACTCTATTATGTCTCCAATCTTTGGCGATGCCTGTGTGTCTGTCACGAACGCAAATATAATTAAAATAACAACTAAAACTGATATTTTTCCACAGTGTTTTCCAAAAAATACTCTTTTCTTCATTTTCTTCTTGTCCTTTCTTTTCGTATATACCAAATACAGGCGGCAAATTGCCGCCACTACCTGTAATGTTATTTGCTTTGTTTAACTCTCAGTTACTGATCACTGTCCACCGGCAACTGATCACTGTCTTTCCAAAGGCGTAACGATTTTATTCTATGGTCTTCCATTTCAATTACTTCTATGATCCAGTCACCATAACAAAATTTTTCTCCATCCTGAGGGATTTTTCCCGCAAGGGATAAAACCAGACCGCCAAGGCTTTCAGCATCCTCCGATTCAAATGGATACGAGAGAACTTCGCTCAAATCCTCAAGGCTCATCAATCCATTCACACGCCAAATTCCTTCGTCTTCCGGTTCGATATCCGGAGTTTCCTGGTCATACTCGTCCTGTATTTCGCCGACAATCTCCTCTATTATGTCCTCCATGGTAACGATTCCCGCTACCCCGCCATATTCGTCAACTACAACGGCAATATGCACCCGTTCTTTTTTCATAAGCTTAAACAAATCATCAGTCCGGATGCTATCAGGGACAAACATCGGCTCGCGCATTATTTCCTCGATAATGATGTCATTCTGCCCGTTTGTAAGGTATTTCAGAGTATCCTTAACATAAAGTATTCCAACTATGCTATCCGGTTTTTCATTGTATACAGGCAGGCGCGAATGTCCCATTTCGATGAATATCGGAATAGCATCACTAACTGGTTCATCTTTTGAAATGGCAACCATATCGGTCCTTGGAACCATGATTTCATAAGCCCTGGTCTCTTCAAAAGTTATAACTCCATGTATCATTTTACGTTCAACTTCTTCAAATACTCCGCTTTCTTCTCCTATCGAAACCATACGCTCTATTTCATCCCTCGTAACAAACACCTGTTGATGCTTAAGATCCATCTTAAACGCCATCCCGATAAAACGAACAGTTTCCTGCATGATAAATATGAAAGGAATAAGAATAATTGACAGCAGTCTCAATAGTGGCAATAAAACCAACAATATTTTGTCAGGGTATATTATGGCTACATTTTTTGGGAATATTTCTGCAAATATTACAATCAGAACAGTCATAATGGGCACAACAAAAAACGCCGAGCCTTCTCCAAATAACAGAATTCCTAAGGCGGTTGCCAATACGCTTGCAGAAATATTCAAAACGTTATTCAATATAACGCATACAGTGAGAGCCTTCTGAGCATCTTTTAGAAGCCAGTCAAAAAGACGCTTGTACCAACGGAATTCTTCCTGAAGGGCAATTATCCTTCCATGCCCTATTGCAGTAATTGAAGTTTCAACAGCACTGAACAGTGCGGAAAACACCAAAAGCAAAAACAATGCAAAAAATGAAGTAATCATTTACACTTGTTCTCCAATAATTCTACTTTTTATAGTTTCCTGCCTTCTCCACATATTTGTCTCGTTTTCCTCCGTTCCATGATCCCAGCATAAAAGATGCAAAAAAGAATGTGCCAGAACTAAGCATAATTCTTCAAAATATTCTTTTGATTCCAGTTTGGCGGCTGCATTTTCCGATATTTTTTCAGGGCAAAGTAAAATATCACCCAGCAGCAGCATTGGGCAGCTCATCTCCGGAGCGAATTCCCCATTATTTTCCCACATTGGGAATGATAAGGCATCTGTAGAAGAATCAATGCCTCTGAACATTTTATTCTGTTCTTTCATATCGCTTTGCGTGAGGGTAGATATAGAAATTTCAACTATTTCAG
Organism: Synergistaceae bacterium; assembly: GCA_009784305.1. Lineage (GTDB taxonomy): Bacteria > Synergistota > Synergistia > Synergistales > Aminobacteriaceae > WRNQ01. The sequence continues at coordinate 1,180 of WRBZ01000157.1, read as the reverse complement.
GTTTTTGGATACCTTGTGGCCACAATGACGCAATTTCATTTTCGAATATCCTTGATAAAACATTGGAGTCTGGAAAAGGATAATGCTCGCAGTCTTCATTATCAATTGATAATTGCACTTTCAAAACAAATTTTCCTCCTTAAATATATAAAACTACAGGGGCGGCATCATGCCGCCCGTTTTCCAAATCCCATAATCCTTATTCACTGTTTTGCTTTATCAGGGGTTCTATTTTTTTTATAAACTCCTCTACTTTAGGGTTTTTATAAACCTTCAAGCTCTCTTGATACTTCTCAAAAGCCTCCTGAAATTTCCCCTGCCTGTACAGCTCATTTGCTTCCCTTACAATAGAATTTGCCTTTTCCACATCTTCGATAGTTTTTTCAAACCGGTCGATAAACTCACTCAGCTTACTGTTTTTAGACAATTCATAGCTTTCCTTGTATTTTAATAAAGCCTCATTATATTTTTTCTGAGAGTATAGTGCATTCGCCTCTTTAAAAAGCTTATCAGCTGCTTTCAGTTGTTCGCTGTCATCCTGACTTTCAGCGTTTTCTTCCGGTTTTGCGTCATCCGATAATGCGGCGTCACCAGGCTCCGAAACGGCTTTCAGCAGAGCATTCTCCAATTTATCAATTTCACCTTTCAATTTTTGATCGTTTGGAACTTTTGTTAGCGCCAATCTATATTTCTCAAGCGCTTCTTCAGGTTGATTCTGTTTAATGTGCGCTTCCGCCTCTTTGATTAACTCATCAGCCCTTGCGCGCGCAGCTTTCGCGTCAGCTTCTTTTACTAAACCATCAGCAGTTTTGTCGAAAGCGAATTTTAGGCTTTCTCTGTAAACCTGAATGGCTTCATCACGGCGATTTCTTCTGAGAAGCTGCTCGGCATTCTTGCGCAACTGCAGCGCCTGAGCTTCGTTAAACTCTTTTTCCTCATTTGTAAGCCAGCTTTCAAGCTCCTCATCTTTCCATATTTCCAAACTATTACGGTAAAGGCTAAAAGCTTCCGTGTGTTTTTTGTCTTTGAATAAAGAATCCGCTTCTTTTCGTAATATTGAAGCCCGTTCTTTAAGATCTTCTTCTTCAACAATACGCTGTTTGACAATTTCTGCGTATATACTTACAGCCTCGTCCTCATATATAGACAAAGCCTGTGCTAATAATTCAGATGCCTCCGT
>WRBZ01000156.1 GCA_009784305.1 Synergistaceae bacterium | reverse complement strand
TCAGGAGGAGCGTAGCGACGGAGGTGCCAGCGTAGCGATAGGTATTGCTTCCCTTGCGTGAAACAGAAGCTTTGCTTTGCAACGTAGGTCTATCTACGCCTTCGCTGCGGGGCGCAATAAGCAGAGAGCCAGCGAGGAACGAGCTGTGCGAATCGCTTAGTTTCTTCACCAAAGCTGCCTCGCCTACGTTTGATTTCAAATTGGTATAAGACGTTAAAAAGTAAAAAATCTCATTTCCAGTACATCGGAAATGAGATTTTTATATATTTTAATGACAGTGTTTTAAAGTACTGTTACAAGAATAGTCTTAATTCCAGGTCAACGCGAACTGGGCGAACGTTGCGGAGCCTATCCAAAGTACATCTTCGTTGGTGGTGAACTTCGGATGATGGTGCGGGAAATCGCGTTCGTCGCCAAAGGTCATCGGAAGGAAGAAAAGTGTCCCTGGAACCTTCTCCAGGTAGAATGCATAGTCTTCACCTGTCATCGATGGTTCGGGAATTTCGTGAACGTGATTGGCTCCAAGAATATCGGTTGCTGCGATCCGTAGTTTCTCAGTAATAACCCGCTCGTTGATAACCGGTGGGGGTCCTTTATCAAGTTTAACCGTTGCGCTGCCTCGCATCGAATGGGCGACCTCTTCGCACATCTGAGTGAAACGATCCTGCAACAGTTTGCGTCCCTCCGGGGAGAATGTACGAATAGTCCCCTTAATAACGCATTCAAGCGCTATAACGTTGGGCGCCGTTCCTCCCTGAATCATGCATATGGAAAGAACCGCTGGATCCAACGGGTTGAGCTCGCGGGCAATTATCGTTTGAATCTGCGTTAATACCTGACTTGCTATGGAAATGGGATCTACGCTGAGATGAGGTGTCGCGCCGTGGGCTCCCTTGCCGTGAAATGTCACGTCAATCCACTCAACGGCTGCCATTAACGGGCCAGGGCGGTAACCGACTTCTCCGGTAACAGCGCCTTTCCAGAGGCTTCCCGCGTGCAGTCCTATAATAGCGTCAACCTTGGGGTTCTCAAGCACGCCCGCGTTGATCATGGCTTGCGCGCCGCCTATGCCATTTTCCGAGCCTTCCTCAAAAGGCTGGAAAATCAGCTTTACTGTGCCTTGCAGTTCATCGCGGCACTTCCACAGTATCTCTGCTGCGCCAAGAAGCATGGCCATGTGCGCGTCATGTCCGCACGCATGCATATAGTCGTTAGTTGAGGCGAATGGGAGTCCGGTATCTTCCTTCATGTTTAAGGCATCCATATCGGCGCGTATCGCCAGAACCTTGCCCGGCTTTTTCCCCTCGATCAGCGCGACGACACCATGTCCAGCGACACCCTGCTGGATTTTTTCGACCCCTATTTCCTTAAGTTTTTGCACTATAAATGCTTCGGTATTGGGCAGATTAAACCCTATTTCCGGGTTGGCATGGAGATGTCTTCGCCACTCGGTGAGCTTGCCGTTCATTCCTTGTGCATACCCTTTTACATCAAATGCATACGAAACCGAAGAAAAGAGAAGGCACAAGACTACAAGTAACAAGAATACTTTTGTGAACTTTGTCCGCATAACTGAACTTCCTCCTTCAAAACATATGATTTTTTCGCATATTTACCGGCGCCTTAAAAACGATCACCTCTGAAAACACCCGCTGCTTGCTGCAAGCATCACCTCCTATAGAGGGTTTCCCGTAACAATGTGATCTTTGAAAACTGAACACCAGCGTAAATTGTGTAAAACATAATAGCACAAGTTTTGTAATACTTACAAATACCACCCATTGCATTTTTTGAGGAAATTTTCCACTCATTTTCATGATAAAATTTATGAAGCGAAAAAATCGGGAAATAGGATTTTTACGCAGTTTTTTGAATTTATGGATAAGCTTTTTATGAAACATATAAAAACTGTAGTGGAAAACTTACGAAAGGAACCACTGAATAATCATGAACGAACGTATATCACGCCTGCGAAAAGAGAGTTTTGAAACCAAGCCGAGCATTTCAGTTGAAAGAGCTCTTCTCACCACTGCTTTTTATAAAGATAACCATGGGAAATACTCGATACAGGTATTAAGAGCGCTTAACTTCAAGAATCTGTGCGAGAATAAAACTATCTGGATAGGACCGGATGAGCTTATTGTAGCCGAAAGAGGCCCTAAGCCGCGCGCCGTATCCACTTTCCCCGAGCTTAACTGTCACACGCCGGAAGACTTGAGGATCCTCAACTCCCGGGAGATGACAAGTTTTGAAGTTGATGCCAGGGACATCAAAACATATGAAAAAGAGGTAGTTCCATACTGGAAAGGAAGGACAGTCCGGGATATAGCTTTTGCGCAAATACCCGATAAATGGAAAAAGCTATATGATGCCGGATGTTTTACCGAGTTCATGGAACAGCGGGCGCCCGGTCATACATCGCTTGACGACGCCATTTACAAGTATGGGATGCTCGATATAAAGAAAAAAATCGCGAAAGCAAGGAACGAACTTGACTGGATAAACGACCCTGACGTGGTTGAACGCAACGAAGAGCTGAAAGCGATGGAAATAGCCTGCGACGCCGCGATAGTTTTCGCGGAGCGACACGCGGAACTCGCGGCGAAAATGGCAAAGAGCGAGAAAAACGGCAGGCGTAAAAAAGAACTCCTAAAAATCGCCAGTGTATGCAGGCACGTTCCGGCTAATGCCCCGCGCGATTTCTGGGAAGCAATACAGACTTACTGGTTCGTCCACCTCGGGACGATAACTGAACTGAACGGTTGGGACGCAATGTCTCCAGGACATTTTGACCAGCACTTGACGCCATTTTACGAGAGCGGGATAAAAGACGGCAGCCTCACGCCCGAAGGCGCGCGTGAACTGCTTTCATGCTTCTGGATCAAGGTTAACAATACTCCCGCTCCTCCGAAAGTTGGGGTTACAGCGGCAGAAAGCGGCACATACAACGATTTTACACAAATAAACCTTGGCGGAGTGAAGCGTGACGGATCGGACGGTACGAGCGATGTTTCCTACCTGATGCTTGACGTGCTCGATGAACTTCAATTACTTCAGCCTCAGGCAAGCGTGCAAGTATCCCAAAAAACGCCCGACAAATTCCTGAAACACGCCTGCAATGTCATGAGGCGGGGTTCCGGATATCCTTCGGCTTTTAATGTCGAAACCGTAATATCCGAACAGCTCAACATGGGAAAGAGCATAGAGGATGCAAGAAACGGAGGAACAAGCGGCTGTATTGAGGTTGGCTGTTTCGGTAAAGAGGCGTACATTCTCCATGGCTACCTTAACACACCAAAGATACTGGAACTCGCGTTGAACAACGGGGTTGACATGCTTACAGGCAAATTAATCGGACTGCAAACCGGTGAAGCAGCTTCATTTAAAAACTTTGAAGAGCTTTACGCTGCGTTTGAAAGCCAGCTTCGTTATGTGGCGGATACAAAGATTTCGGTAGATAACCTCTTGCAGAGGATGTTCGCCAACTATGCCCCGGCTCCGTTCCTCTCGGCGCTGATAGACGGCTGTATCGAAAAAGGGCGCGATTATAACGATGGCGGGGCGAAATACAATACGGATTATATTCAGTGCTGCGGTATAGGCACCGTCACAGACAGCCTCAGCGCGCTTAAAAAAC
>WRBZ01000155.1 GCA_009784305.1 Synergistaceae bacterium | reverse complement strand
TATCCGCTGTTATTTCAACAAGGGATGTTTTATGGGTAGGATCGGTGGGGCTTGCGGATAAACTGGCAACTCTACAAAATCCGATCCTCACTATCCTCGGGTCCGTACATCATATAAGTATTCGTCAAGCCAGGCAGCTTGCAGGGTTAGGAGTAGTCAGCACTATACAGGTTGAAGTTGACGAATGGAGGGAGAACCCTCAAAAGCAGAGGGAATTGGCAGTTAGCAGGGCGGAAGCTGAGTTAAGGCGAGGGCAAAACGTGCTTTTAGCGATGGTAAATAATAAACGTTTCATAAGCGGCGAATACCCCTCCGACGATATGAATGGATTCCTGAATTTTTTGGCAGATGTATCGTGGGATATATTAGGACGCGTAAAAATAGGCGGGGTATGTGTTACTGGCGGAAATTGCGCCGTACGCCTTGTTCAAAAAGCGAAAGCAAACGGAATACGCCTGATAAAAGAAGTTCAGGAGGGAATAACATTAGTACAGTTCAATGACGGCCCATTTGAAAGTTTATTAATGATAACGAAATCCGGAGGATTTGGCGGAGAACGCGCGTTGATTCATTCTATCGAATACCTTCTGGACAAAAAACTTGGCTCTGTATTTCAATTACAGTTACTTTAGAAAGGATTGAGTTTCAAAATGACTCCCAAACAGATAAATATTGATGAATTGCTCGATTCAGCTTATGAATCTGATTCACAGGAAGAGATAAAAAGACTTACAAAAGAAATACTGGGACATGACCCAAATCATCCTGAAGCCCTTCTTTTGCTTGCCGATACATTGGATGATGAAGAAGAGCAGCTTACTATTCTGAACCGCGCGTATAAAATAGCAAAAAATGTTTTTTATGCGGAGTTTAATGAAGGGGAGGAAGATGAAGCGCTTGATACAAACATTGGGATGGTATACGCGGGAATAACGCAAAGAATGATAATACCTTTATCGGACAGGGGGGAAACGGATGAAGCGTTCCAATTAGCTCAGGATCTTAAAAAACTCGATCCTGAAAATCAAACCCAGTCACATTCTCTTTATTATTATATGTTACTGAAGAAAAAAGACTTTTCACGTGTCTTAGAGGAAACAATGAAAGACTCCGTACACAGTTTAGCTTGGGCTTGGTCGCGTTTTATCGCTGTTTTCATGCTGTCCGGAGAATTCAGCGCAGCGGGGAAAAATTTTTGGGAAGCAATTCAAATGGGGCCGAATGTTCCATTTTATATGTCCGGAAAATATGAGAGCCCAAACGGAGATACTGAAGACGATGAAGATGACTTCACATTCGCTCTTTTGTTTTCCGAACACATAACCTGTAATTCTGAAGAATTAGTGACCTATGTGATGAGTATGGCAAATCTTTTCGGTCTTCTTTCAAACAGAATAACTAATAAGGACACTGAAGAATATGAAGTTGCCATGGAGATACTGAAAAGTTCCGGATTAATGGATAATTACCTGAAACTGTTGGAAGAAACTGATAATAAGAATTATCCCGACAGCTCCATTATAAAGATGATAAGCAGAGATCTTTCATGTTAGAAGACCTTTCAGCGCACTTGCTCGACATATCCCAAAACGGCATTTCGGCAGGCGCATCAAAAATTATAGTAACTATACGCGATAATGATCATTTTGAATTTGAGATAACCGATAACGGCAAAGGAATGAGCGAAGAACAGGCAATTTCCGTAGTAAGCCCATTTTTCACGAGCAGAACGACAAGAAGGGTTGGAATGGGGTTGCCATTTCTAAAACAAGCTTCGGAATTGTGTGGAGGAAAATTTGATCTGAAATCACAGCTTGGCTTCGGAACAACTATTTACGCAAGTTTTAACAAATCAAACATTGATACTCCTCCAAAAGGAGATATCCCCGCGTCAATTTTGACGCTGCTTATAGATGCCCCTAAAGTACATTGGATTTTCCGCTATGAAAAAAACAACAACATATTTGAAATTGATTCAAAAGAACTTGACGAAGCCCTCGATGGATTAGAATCGCTGAATTTGCCCGATGTTGCTCTTGGGTTGATTGAATATATACGAAATGGAATCGAAGAGATTTAATATGGAAAAAGAAATATCTTTAGTCATAGGGACAGCGGGGCACATCGACCACGGAAAAACTTCACTCGTAAAAGCAATAACTGGAATAGACTGCGACAGGCTGAACGAGGAAAAGAAAAGAGGCATAACTATAGAACTTGGCTTCGCTCCTTTAAAACTTGATGATGGCAGGGTAATAAGCTTAATAGACGTCCCCGGGCATGAGAAGTTTATAAGACAGATGGTGGCAGGAGCTTCAGGAATAGACGCAGTATTTCTCATTATTGCGGCGGATGAAGGGGTAATGCCACAGACAAAAGAACACCTTTCCATATTGCAGTTGCTTGGTGTACGCAGCGGTTTAGTTGTAATGACAAAAATCGACAAAGTGGAGGCTGAATTCGCGGAGCTTGCAAAAGATGATATACACTCCATCCTGAAAGGAACATTTTTAGAGAATTCGCCAATAATACCGGTGTCTTCCAACACAGGAGAAAATATTCCCCACCTTCTTTCAGAAATTAAAAAATTGGTTGATGAAGTCTATCCGCGCTCCCGTAATGGAGAATTATTTCTGCCTATTGACAGGACTTTTCCCATTTCAGGGTTCGGAACTGTGATAACTGGAACAGCGCATCGCGGAATAATCCGCCAGGATGATGAAGTTGAAATTTTACCATCCGGACTGAAAGGAAGGGTTCGCAATGTCCAAGTACACGGAAAAACAGTTAATGAGGGATATGCAGGACAGCGCATAGCCGCTAATATCTCGGGGGTTTCGGTTGATAATATAACGCGTGGCGATGTTCTATGCGCTGCTAATATATATAGTAATACAAGTTGTTTTGACGCTTTAATACACGTCCTTGAATCCTCCCCCGATTCGATCAAACACTGGCAGAGGGTACACCTGTTGATTGGAACGTCGGATGTATTGGCAAGAATTTCGCTTCTTGGCGAAAAAAAGATTGAACCGGGAACAGAATCTCCCGTGCAGATATTTACGGAAGAAAAAATTGTATGCACTTATTCTCAAAGGTTTATTCTACGTTTTTACAGCCCGCTGGATACCATAGCGGGAGGAAAAGTACTGGTTCCATATTCAAGACGGCCAAGCAGGAAAAAAGCGCCTGAACGCGCCAATAAATTGATTCATTTTTCGAAAACTGACGATGAAACTAACAGGCTTGAGTTTATAACTGAAAGGCATGGTTTTTGCTCAATGAATCAAGCTGCGGTTTCATTGCAGGAAAACATAAAACAAACTTTAGCCGCTACCGAAAAACTGGAAAAATCAAAAGTGATCTTCATAATACGGGATAATATAAAAAATGACGATAAGACTTTTTTACTATCCTCTTCAAAAATAAAATCAATGGAAGAAGAAATCAAGCTCATACTAAGGGAATTCCATACATCCAGGCCGATTGAAAGAGGAATACCCGTAAGCGATTTATCGCGTATGGATTTATTCTTTAAGTTAAAGCTTTCCATAAAAGAAATAAGGCAGTTGCTTAAAATCTTGGAACATTACTCAGCAACTGTGCAGAACGATCAAACCAAAGGCATCGGCAAAGAAT
>WRBZ01000154.1 GCA_009784305.1 Synergistaceae bacterium | reverse complement strand
CTTTAGCACACGGCAGTCGCTATTTAGTCGTTCTAAGGAATATGGCAATAATTATAAATATCCAATATCATATTATAATCATTCATGGTCAGTATTATATAATACTTAAAAAATATAGTTCAACTATATTTCTTCTTGAAAAACAAAGGGGGAATTTTTGTGTTGCGGACAAAAGTATATCTTCTTTTTTTGGTTTTAGTTTTTTGTTTACATATAAGGACTGCTGATGCAATTGGTATAAGTTCATTTCAGCCAATAAACGGATATTTAGTCAGTAAATCGGATGTTGGAGCGGAAAGCGTCAGATTCATGACAGATAAAGGGATGACAGCGCTTGAAGGAAAGCATAGCTACTTCAGATATCACACAAACCAGAGAAAACCTTATACAGCGCGAATGGTACTGGAGCATTACATGAGGCTTCTGGAAAAAGCCGGCGGAGAAGTTGTTTGGATTGAAAACGCATCTTTAGGCGGAAAAAGGCTTGTCGGCAAAGTGAATATCAATGGGCATGAAACTTGGATATCCGTTGAAGCGAAGGATTTGAGAAATTATGATATATCTTTTCTTGAACGCACCCTCGCTGAAGTTCCCAAGCCGTATTACTCCCGGAATACGCAGGCGATGATAAATGATGCGGAAGCTATTACTTTATTGGCTACTGTGGATAAAACAAAACAGCTTCAGCTTGATGTGTCTTTTAAACAAGGCAGATCTGCTTTAAGTTCAATCCCGCCACAGTTCATTAGGATAGCAGCGATGATGAGGATGGCCCCGGATTACTATTTCAGGGTGGAAGCCCCTATTGATTTTCCTTCTATAGGAACCTCAGAAGAAAGGCGGCTTTTGATGAAAGATCGTCAAATGGCTATTTATAACGCTTTAATTGCTTCCGGAGTACCATCGTCCCGGCTAACAACGGAGTATCCGCTTGGACATGACCCGGAGGAAATATCAAAAGCGAGGATAGTTTTAAAATGAGTCTTGAAACTTCTTTCAACCTGATAAATGATGAGCTTTCTTATTTAAGAAAACTTTTCGAAAAAGAAATGAACATATTAAAACAGCAGGGCAAAGAATATGTAGTTGAATTGGACAGTTTACGCACCGAAAATGGACTTGAACGGCAAAATTGGGAAAACAGCCGTAATATTTTTCAGCAAAACATTGTTGACCTTGAGAATGAGCTAATTAAGATTTCTGAATCTGTTCCCAGAGAAAAGGAGTTTTTGGAATGTCTTCCGAATATAGCTTTTATATGTGATGCAAACGGAAGAATAAATCATGCCAACCAAGTATTTTACAGTTTCTTTGATATGGAAAGCGTGGATTCGGGATGGTTCCCATTTGGTAAAGCCGCCTTGGACTCCGCTATAGAGCGTGGTAGCTGGACTAGGGAAATGAGCCTCAAATCAAAAAATGGCGAAGAAATAGTAGCTGACGCGAAACTTTTTTCATGGAACAACTTTTCAGGAGATAGGGGAGGCTTTATTGGCGTTGCGATAGACAGAACTCCGGTTATTGAAGCTGAGGCTGAAAAACAGAAACTTAAACAGGAACTATATTCCGCAAAAATGTTGTTGTCTGCTGAAATTGATTCCGACAAGAAAACTACCAGATCAAAAGAATTGAGATGCGTCATATTGGGCGGTTTGGGCAGCGGAAAATCCGCTTTTATCAATAGTCTGATTGGTGAAAATCTATTGCCTGAAGGAAAAGCAATAAGTGTTCCTATACGTTGCTGGCGCGGAGTGGAAAAGGTACTTATCGCTCATTATTGGAATGGAGAACGGCAAAGTTTTTATAGAGACAGCGTGACAACTGAATGTATAGATAGACTGCTTGTTGAAAGAGACCTGCTTTGGCTTGAACTGCGCAGCCCGGAAGCCATATTTCCGTACAACATTATGCTTGAAGAGGTCTCTGAAATGTCTGAGGACGTTATTTCGAAGGCCGATGCTTTCATTTATTTATCGGCAATAAGAAGCTATCCATCTTCTAAAGCGCTTAATAAGATGCAATATTTCCTGGGCGAAGGAGCTTATGGTATTTTTGCCGTCTCAAAAATTGATTTGGAAAGTGACGATTATCAGTGTGAAAAAGAGGCATTCACTGTGGCTTCCAAGATTGAAAGCGCCATAAAACAGACTGGAAGAATATTATATAATTATCCTAAATTAAGTAACTGCCATATTTTACCGGTATCTTCGCGCACAAAAATGAACATGGATTTGATAGTATGGCATTTGGAAGAAGTAGTTTCATCTTATCAAACGATATTACACCATTATCATGATCCCATGCCTTTCAGACTGCCGGAAAATTGCAGCAAATTATCTGATCAACTCAATGTTTTGGCTCCAATGCTAAAAGCTTTTCATGAACAAGAGTTTCAGTCCGAATTTATACAGTTTATAAAACTGATTTCAAGGAAACCGGACTCTGAAAAGACAAGCTGTTTGTTTATATCTCCGCACAGAGAGTCCGTTAATAAACTTATTGCGAGACTTGCCCATGATATTTCCTATGTGAGCGTCTTGGACGGGGTGGAAAATAATTGGACAGCGAATTTTGATTCAGTGAAATATATGAAAATATCCGTTCCGGACTCCATATTAACCAAAATCAATTTTATTATCGCCCCCGAAACACTTGATAATGATATGAAAGAGGACGAGTGGAGCACGCTGTTTGAAAATTACATTCCTGTAGTCGTTCTTGAGCTTACAGGCTTGGACTATGGAATTGAAGAGTTGGAAAATATTACATGTAAGACTTGTGTATCCGCTTTAAGGAAAAGTGGTTTTGGTATAGTCAGCGGAGAGGGGTTAATGATAGATTCGATAGAGAATGTATCAAAAAGCATAAATAAAGTGGCTGACAGAAATATTCCGCTATTTATATATGAAAATTACGACGTTGTCATGAGGAGCGCCGTTCATGAGTGAAATGGACCACACTACCCGGAACGCTATTTTGGAACTTGCTTCTCAGATTGGACAACCATTGCGTGATGAACTGAAAGCTTCTTTTTTCGAATTAGCGGGGCATTTCGAATTATTCCGGAAATCTTTACAGGAAATATCTTCCTCAATGAATGGTTCACAAGATAGTTTAAAACTTGCCGCTAATGAATTATTGCCAAAAATAGAAACTGCTAAAAGAGAGCTTGAAATTGCCACCGAAATTTTCCGAGAAGCTGTTCAATCCCTGAGCGAAGGCTTCTTTGAGAAACTTGATGTAAGGATAGCTGATATTGTAAACAACAGCGGGAAAATTACCGAATCATTGAGCGGTGAATTGTCCTATCTTTCAAACGATTTGCGGAGCGTGGAAAGAGTCATAAATGAAAACTCTCTTAACCTCACAGATACAAGTAAAAAGCTTGATGACACGACGGTGGGACTCAGAAAAGAAATAGGTAACTGGAATGGGTTATTAAGGGCGACAAGCCACGCCCATTCAACAGAACTTGAAGCTTTGTCCACTGAGATTTCAGAACTTATGAGAAATATAGAAACAAGGTTGCTGGAAAAGGTAGATGAACATATAAACGCGCGTGATAACAGGGTCAGACAGGATATATCTAAGAATAATGCGATGTTAACGCAGTTATTAACGCATACTGCAAGGCTCGAAAAATCTCTCTGGTTTGGAGGCATATTGGTAGTGGCGGTAATTGTG
>WRBZ01000153.1 GCA_009784305.1 Synergistaceae bacterium | reverse complement strand
TCTTATGTTCTCCAATCGATGCGAAATCCATTGCTCTGACGAGTATCTGAACAGCTTCGCCCTTCGTTATCGGCTTTGCCGGATTGAATGTTCCTCTTACAGGGTCAAGCACTCCTATATTTAGCAGAATACACACAGAATCAAATGCCTTATGTCCGGGGGGGACATCCGAATAAAACTGTTTACCTGCTGTTTCTGGTTCATCAAATCCGAAACATTCAACCAGATAGTTTACAAAATCAGCTTTTGAAGATAGCCTATCACGGTTATTTATTGGTTTTAAACTGCGCGCTTTGCTTGAGACAGCCAATACAGCTTTCTTAACTGCATCTTCAGTTTCTTCATTGCTGATAATCTGATCAACGCCAAAAACTCCCTTATCCGCTCCCCTGAGTAATGCCATGGCAAGTCTGGAATCGTCAAGGTCAGTTATGTTGTAAGCCGGAGCGTGAGGGTAATCAAGAGGCTCAAACAAACTATAAAGGTTTGATATTTGCACCGCTCCGAAGAAAGGGTTTTCAGGCGGGACATCCGAGTATTTGCACAGAGAAATATGAACGCCGTGCTTGAGAAGTTGAGTCTGGACTTTTATTGCCGGTATCTCGCGAAGCTCCATCCCAAAACTCACCGCAAGCGCCGCCAGCGCTCCCGCCGCCTGTCCGGTCATCATGCTTATGGGCTGTAGTCGTATGGCTCCGGCAGCCTGCCTTGACATTGACAAGTTTTTCTCGACTGCGAGAAATCCGTCGGCATCCTTTGGGATTAGGATATCGAGCGGGACTTGAAAAGCGCCGCGCGGCCTGTTTGTGGTCATAGAGCTGTTGGTCTCGCCGAACTCCCATTCAAAATCTCCATCGTTCGAAGCGTTATGGAGATCAATGGGGTATCCTCCTATCGCTATAGCGTTGGAGAACTCGGCGCTTGTACTTCCGTCACGGTAACTGAGAGAATTTTTCAAAAGCTCGGAGGAAGTGAGCGTGCGCTCACCAATTATCCTGCGCGATTCCCTCACATAAGGGATGACAGGCATTCTCTTGGCTATTTCAAGCCAACTTGCGGGAATTTCATCCAAAATACCGGGAGGAAGGTCATCGTTATAATATTCGTCATCCGTTACTGACCAAAGTCTGCCGGCTTCCCCAAGCTCATTTTGTATGTAATAAATAAAATGAAGGGTTTGAAAAAATGCCTCCTTGTTTATCTTATTGCGAAAATCGATATCCTCAAGATACCTTGCGGGCAGGCCTGCTTTTCCTCTGTTCCATCCCTGCTTCCCCGGATAATCATTGAACCAGTTTACTCCGGTTTTCGATATATGACGCCAGTTTTCCCTTTTACCGTCATAACTGAAGTAGCCCGAAGAATCCGGAACAGCGCGGTAAGCGTTATGACTTATTAAATTAACGGGCATTTCAACGGGGAATATTCCCCTGAAATCGTTGCCGTCAATGGTAACAAAACTTTGATAATTGACCCTTGCCGCTTCGTATCCCGGTAATGGGGCATAAGCTATCAAATTTCTCGGTACGCCGCCAGGATAATATTTAATAACCGCCGTCCAGGTTATATCCTGAATCATTGACTCGTCAAGCTTTATAAATGGAGAATATGAATTACCGGCACGATAAGGCAGCTTTGCAAGCGGAATAATATCTCCGTACTCCGTGGCGTCTATAAGCACCTTGCACGCAACCTGCGTTTCCTGCTCAAATACGCTTCTCCCAACATTTTTTTGCCTTACCTTGGCTGTTATGCCGGTTATTTTTTTGTCCTTGCGATGTACTTTAGTTATCGAAGAGTTCAGAAATATGTCGAGCGTTCCGCCGCTTCCGGTCTTTTCTTCCGCGCGCCTTCTTGTAGTCCTGGTTTGTTCGCGGACTTCGTTCACCATATCATAAAGTATTTTCTCACCCACATGAGGTTCAAAAGCGACCGAACGCGAATCCCAGTAACAGGTTCCTGTAGATTTGCCCCTGTTTTCATAGTATTTATTTACCCGTGTTATAAAATCAAGATAGAGTCCGCTTTTCTGCCTGCTTAAATCATCCATTGTCGATACGCCTGCTGCCGTCATCTGCCCGCCGATCCAAGGCGACGGCTCAAATACGGCGACTCTGGCGCCATCGCGCGCCGCTTGTATAGCCGCCATTATTCCTCCGGCGCCGGCGCCGGCTATTACAACATCGTAATCATGGGAAGAAGCCAAAGAAGGAGCAGGGGATAAAACAATATGAAGCGAAAGCAGCAATAATATGAAAAAATACCTGATACGCAAGAGAACACCTCTTTTACAATTCACAATTCACAATTAGACCGCTGCTTAGAGCTTGCGTTCTACGTAATTGAGTTTTTTTACGTCAACATAACCTTTATCAGAGCCCTGAATTGTGGGGTTGTAGTACACAAATTCAGTTATTGCATCTTCTTTTGCATATATAGTGAACGTCACATTCTCTTCGAACTTCCATTGACAATACTGTACATCTTCCAAAATGTTCAACTTCGTTATTTTGCCGGGGATCTTCTTTTTCCCGTCCAAGATAGCGTTCAGGCTGCTGCCGACTTTAATGTTGTAAGGAAAGACCATTTTTGGATCTTTGGTTTTGAAAAACACGTAATACCCATCTTCGCCCAATTCGTATTCAACAACGATAGTATTTTCTCCCTGATGGATGTAACTGCCCGACTCATCCATGTTACCGCTGCCGCTGTCGCTCAAGAAACCTATTTCATGGTCATCGGTTTCAAGGACAAAATCCCAGCACTTGCTTATAATGTCTCTCCAAAAATCTTCGGTGCTGATGAGGGCGTAAGCATATCCAACCGCGACGAGCACTTTCCGTAAAATCAGCTCCAATTTTTCTGAAATACGATTCATTGAGAAAAATTTTTTAAACTTCTTAAAAATCGGGCCTAGTTTTGCAGAAATACGATTCATTTTGAGAACAACTCCCGAAATTTCATTTATAATCCGCTATTATACTAACATAAACTAAAAAGGGCAGGAGATTTTATTACTTCCCGCCCTTTTTGCTTATACTTTGAGGGTTTTACCCCTGCTAATTATTATTATTCCCTGAAAGCACGTTTGTTACGCTTGCGAGCCACGCTGCCTGCTGAGAGAGTTTTCCAAGGGCCGTTTCCGCCGCTGAAAATGATCTGTACAAAGAGTCCGCCTTAGCTTCCAGTCTTTTATCAGCGTTAGCCAAGTATCTGTTTATTCCGACTATTTCCTGCCTCAGTTGATCTATCGCGCTTGAAACGCGCCCCTGTATTCCAACTACACCCGGGGCAAACTCAGCCTGAGCGGAAGATGACAAACTTGAAAGATATTTGTCCATCTCCTTCATACTTGAAACCATAAGGTCAGCTACCGCGTCGGGGTCCGTACTCAAAGCTTCCATGTATTTTTCAACATCGAACTCAAGGAACCCGGTTTTTGCGTTCGTCCCGATACTTCCGGACGAAGTGCCGGTCGAAATGCCAACCTGGGATAACATCGTGTAACGGTCGTTCAGCCCAAGATATCTCAGTAATCCTGAACTGTCCTGAACCATAAGCGGGATTTCCTGCCCTATCTGATTGAATGCGGAACTTAAAACTATCCTGCCGTTTCTCACTGTCGCTGTGCCCATGACGATCTCCTGCGAAGGAGTTACCAGTTTATTCTCGTATCCTATTATCGTAGACCCGTCAGCCGAGTATACCGGAACGGACGTATAGTACGGCACCCCAAGTTCATCGGAAGTATAGTTAT
>WRBZ01000152.1 GCA_009784305.1 Synergistaceae bacterium | reverse complement strand
TTATACCGCTCGTAATAATTATTACTTTTTCTTCATTATTGTATCCAATTCAGCCAGTAGTTGCTTTACATCGGATTTTGAAGCTTTTTGCTTTAGAGCGTCCTCTATGCTGAGTTTTTTCCCCCAGTATTCCTGGTTCATTTTATGGTTTGCGCCTACCGCTGTTCCATCAAGGTTGATTCCAGCAAAAAGTCCTTTTGCCATTGAATAGCTGTAAATTGAAGCATTTAGGCTGCCGTCCGTTGCAGCTCCCGCTTCCCTTCCCACCGGGCCTGCCGCTAAACCTACATTAGCTCCAAGCTTCGATTTATTGTCCGTAAAAGCTTTCATTCCAGCTTGATTATTGATACAGAAAAGTAAAGCGACCTTTTGTGCTCCTATTTGGAATCCTATGGAGCCACCTGTCATTTCAAAAAAGCTTGGACCATACCACTGCTTGTTCTTACGGGCAAGTATAAGTCCGTAACCATGCTGTCCGCCAATTATGAGTCCCGCTTTTACCATATTTGGAACTATGGCAACGCCATGCCCGTTGTCAATAAGTTGGGCCATAGTACTCACATCTTCCTGCTTTCCCATTTCACGAAGAGTATCAATAGCTTCACTGATTATAGTTTTTGGAGATGCGGCATACGCTGACGCTGTGAAAGATACTAAACAAACAAATACAATAAAAAACAATGATATTCTAAATCGTTTCATTGGTTTCACCCTCCATAAATTATTCTACTGTTTTCAGTTGCGAAAAATGTACTTATCCCATCCGTGCAATTTCAAAAATTCGTCCACATGAGGCCAGATGTTTCCTGCAAGGTTCATAAAAATTGACTGCTCCACCCATGAACGTCCCGCTTCCGGAGTCAAATGCATTACTGCGCCATAAGCGATAACAATCAAAACAAACCCTGTCAGTAAGCCGATGAGCAAACCAGCCAGGTGGTTTACCCCCGAAAGTTTAGCAAATCTTACAATGCTGCATAAAAGCCTTGTTATCAAAGAAACAACTATAGCTACAACTAAAAATATTAATGCAAAAGCGGCTATATTTGCAATTGCTTCGCTAACATCTGGGAAATACTTTAGAAATAAAACAGTCCCTTCTCCGGAGAATTTAATGGCAAAATAAGTTCCGCAAGCAAAACTAACGAAGGACATTATAGCGCCGACAAACCCTCTTAGGAATCCTATAAAACCCAGAGTAACAAGAATCAAGGCCGCAGCTATGTCAAATAATTGAGCAGTACCCATAAGCATATCCCCTTTGCAAAAATATATCCATAAAAAGCTTCATTGCTGTGGAAAAAGTTTGCTCGAATCTTATCTCATTTTTTCCATACTCTCGATAAGCAGTCTCAGTCTGCGGGAAATTTTTTCCAGCCTCCATCCAAGCGTCATACATATAACGGCAAGTTGTTCTTCCTGAGGTACCCGCTCGTCTAATTTTTCAGTGATTTCAGATATGGTGCGTGTCAAACTATCGATTTCATCGTCTTCCAACACAGTCTGAAGGGTATAAGACCCCTTACCAATCCTTAAATTGACCTTGCGAAGCTCCGCAGACATTACACACCTGTTGTCAGGATCTCGGAAACCTTGGATTCGAGGATTGAGTCAAGCCTGTTATGTAAAGATTCAATTTTGGAATCAAATTGAGAACGCTCTTCCTCGTAAAGCAGGCATTGCAGCTTTAGTTCTTCCATTTCTTCGGCCTTCTCACGCTTAACTCTTTCTATCTCCTCGTTTTTCTCCGCAAGCTCTTTGCGTAAATTATTCCTTTCTCCAAGCACCTCGCTGAAATGCTGTGCTACTTTATCCGCCAGACGTTCAAGTTTTTCAAATTTTTCCATTTTTACGCTCCTTTATATAAGCTAATAAAATGTCTTTTTTGAAGTTTAGTCCGATTAGTATTATAAATCAATAGAGCCTTATTTGTTCTATCTTAAAATATAACCACATTTTTCGAGATTATCTCTGACTGCTCCGTGTACTTTTTCTATTTCTCCTTCATTTAAAGTATGGTCATATGCGCGGTACGACAGTGAAAATGCAATACTGCGCATTCCTTCCGGTATTCCCACGCCGTCATAAATATCGAACAGGTTTATATTTTCCAGAATGTTTCCAAATTTTGTAGCCGCTTCACGAATCTGAGCAACTATATTGCTGTAAGGTACATTTGCCGGAACGATGACGGAAATATCACGGGTAGCGGCAGGAAATGCCTTGGAAGCTGAGAAAACAGGCCTGACGTCATCTATTAGAAATGAGGCGTCCAACTCAAATGCGTAAACTGCTCCGCCTGAAAGTCCGAGCGACTCTTCCATTGAAGGTTTCAGCCTCAGTAAAAATCCCGCCTTCTTGCCGCCGCACATCACATTCGCGGTTTGCCCCGCATGCCCGAAAGGCTCTTCCCCTTTTTCAAATGTGAATAAGCGGTTTCTGCACAGTCCGATAGCCAACACATCCGCCTTGACAGTAAAGAAATTTTCTTCATCATTCCATACATGGCGGGACTCTTTTCCCGTGTAAACTACTCCTGCTATACGCTCCGATTCCGGTTCGAGGTAGACGTGCCCCTGCTCAAAAAATCTAAGCGGTTTACGCCAACCTGAAGCAATATTGTTTTGCAGGCATTTGAACAGCCCCGGTAAAACAGTCGTCCTCATGCAGCTCATCTCCGCGCTTATGGGATTCGACAATTCGAGCGCATGCGCCCTCGGGTCGCCCGTATCATTTAAATTAAGGTCGGATGTAAACGTCATAGGTAAAAAAGTATACGTCAAAGCTTCATTATATCCGCGGGCAAGCAGCACAGACCTCAATTCTGAGGAAAGGGACGTGACCTCTCCAACGCTGCCCGAGCGCACACTATACGGTAAACGCGGTTCAATATCATTATATCCGCGGAACCTTCCAATTTCTTCTATTAAGTCTTCTTCTATGGAGATATCCGGTCTCCATGAAGGAACGGAGTATGTAATACTCTCCCCGGATTCCTGCACTTTTTTCAACCCAAAACCTTCAAGTATCTTGCATGAATCCTGCATATCGCTCCAAAGTAATATCCTGTGAAGAGCTTTTTTTGTTAAAGTTACTGAACGGGACTGCCTTTTATCGTTGACAGCAATTATTGGGGCAAATCCGCACTTCGCCGCTCCCCATTTGTTCATAAGTCCAAGAGCGTAATTCATGCCCGGCAAAGCTGATTCGGTATCGACCGTGCGCGCATAACGATACGCCGCCTCAGATTTGATTCCCAACCTGCGGGATGTATGGCTTACGCGCAAAGCGTCAAAAGAAGCGCTCTCAAGGGCTACCCTCGTAGTGGAGGGCCGTATTTCGCTGTTCAATCCTCCCATGACTCCAGCTATTCCTACTGGAACGCCGCCGCTTGTTATCAGCATATCCTGTTCGGACAAAATCCGCTCCTTGTCGTCAAGCGTCGTTATTTTTTCATCTTTCTCCGCTGACCTCACCGTTATCTCCCTCTCGGGAAGCGATTCAAGGTCGAAAGCGTGAAGCGGCTGCCCGGTAACGAGCATTGCAAGGTTTGTAGCATCGACCATGTTTAAAATAGGGCGCATTCCCATAAACGAAAGCAGAACGCGCGCGGTTATCGGAGAAGGGGCTATCTTTATGTCAACGGCGGCTCCAAGCAAATATTGAAGGCATCCTTTATCCGGCAGGAATACGCCCTTGAATTGGTAAGGAAATTCTTCTTCTCCAATTCCTTTCAGCTTTGCCATAGGATCATTAAGTCTCGATTCCGG
>WRBZ01000151.1 GCA_009784305.1 Synergistaceae bacterium | reverse complement strand
GATTTATCCCAAGGAACAACAATTGACGGGATATTATAAGCTTCCAATTCAGCAAGAGTTGAAGCCCCTCCGCGGCAAATAACTAAATCCACTATTGAAAATATTGGATTCATGTCCCACCGCATGCCAGTAAATAATAGGTTTTCAGCTTTTGTTTCCTCTTTTTCGGACAGGACTAAAAACAAATCATCTGGAAACGACTTTTCTATCATATCAAGAACATTTATAAGCGTCCTGCTCGTAAGCGATCCTCCGAAAACGCCGATTATTCTCGAATCAAGCCAACGATCACCGATACCAAGTTTCTCAAAGGCTGCTTTCCTTTCCCACAAAAGCAGTTTTCGAACCGGGACGTTTGATGTTTCGCCATTCCAGCTCTTTACAATTAGTTTTCCGATCCTTTCCGCAAGCCTCACAACCCTGCCCGTAACGGCATTCTGTTCGTGCACGATGATTGGAATACCGGCAATTGAACATGCAAGCAAGGCAGGGAAAGAAACATACCCTCCAAACATGAAACACGCGTCAGGTTTAAATTTACGAATAAAAGAGTACATGCAAAAACAGCTCTTAACTATATTAAAGGCGCGCTTGAGTTTTTTAAAGATTCCCGAGCAGCCAAACGGAGACCCCTCTATAGGCAATACTAAAGGGTCGATCCCTGAGTGCCGGTAAATTTCAAGCTCAAGTGAACGATTGCCGCAGAAGTAATATATGGATGAAATATTCTTCTCCCTATTCAGCCACTGCCCATAAGCGATAGCGGGAAAAATATGCCCTCCTGTGCCCCCAGCCACTAAAAAGACCTTCATGGAAGCTCCTTCGCAATGCGAACCAGAATTCCTACCTTAACCCAAACGACAATCAAAGCGCTGCCTCCGTAACTTATAAATGGAAGCGGGATTCCCGTAAGCGGCATCAAATTCATGACCCCGCCTAAATTTATGAACATAGGCAAAGCTACCGAAACAGCAAGGCCCCATGTTAGAGTCGCTACAAAAACATCTTTTTGCCTCCTGTAAAGTCCCCATATCACCAGGAACCAAAAAGCAAAAACCGCGAGGAGGCTAAGCGTTCCAATAATTCCAAACTCTTCGCCTATCACCGGAAATATATAATCAGTGTGAGCTGCGGGTAAATAATTCAATTTTTGCAAGCCTTTCCCTACCCCAACTCCAGCTATTCCGCCATTAGCGAACGCTATAAGCCCTTGTATAACTTGAAAACCACTGTTTAGTGGATCTGACCAGGGATCCAAAAATGCTGCAATTCGCCTCATGCGGTATCCGAAAACAGTGACCATCGGATACGCTAACGCCGCTAACATCGGGATTATAAGCAATGGATATATCCAGCCTCTATTTTCAACATGTATCGACATACATAAAACCATTATAAGAACTGCGCCGCCAAAGTTAGGTTGGAATATCAACGGGCATATTGAAGCTGAAGCTATAATAAGAGTTATTCTTATGAAAACTTCAAATGGCTTACCATCTGAACTGGAAAGACATTTTGACAAATGTATTGTGACAAATAAAGATAGCAGTTCCAACGGCTGGAGCATAAATGGCCCAATAGGCAGCCATCTTCTTGCCCCGCCGCCTCTGACTCCTATTCCCGGTATAAGCGTGGCAGCTGTCAGAAATAAAGCCGTTAACCAGAATATGGCACTGTATTTGCGCCAAAAACTCAGCGGGATCCTGGTAGTTATCAACATGAGCATTATTCCCAAAAATAAAGCAAATAACTGCCTGCCGCCTGTGCTATACAGGTTTATTTGTCCGCTAAGCCCACCTTTTGATGTAATAGAGGCAATAGTCAATATTCCCAGACAACTCAATACAAGAGGCCAAAACCATATAGCTTTTTTATGCCTGTATGCAGCTACATTTTCTCTCATACAAGTTTCTCCAATAAATTGAGAACAGAAGAACGAAAATGTTCTCCACGCTTCTCATAACTCTCATACTGATCCCAACTGGTACAAGCAGGCGACAATAACACAATATCCCCCGGCGCGGCAATTCCGGCAGCCTCTGAAACAGCTTCAGGAATAGTATTTACAATAGTAACGTCCCTCATGTCATTTTCGAGCAGAGCGTTCAAAATCATTTCTCTTTCAGTACCAAGGACTATCGCATGTTTAGCGCGCATTTTAACGCATTGAGCAAGGGGAGCATAGTTTTCACCTTTCCCTTTTCCTCCCAGTATAATTATCTTATTCCCGTTTATTGAATTTAAGGCGGTGACAACTGCTCCAACATTTGTTCCCTTTGAATCATTTATATACTTCACTCCATCTATCTCCGCCACGAACTCGCAGCGATGAGGCAAGCCCTTATAAGACGATAATTTACTGACTGCCCTCTCCGGGGCAAAGTCCCTGCCTGAGACTCTCTTTATTACAGCCATACTGAACGCTATATTCTCATAATTATGTCTTCCAATAAGAGGAGAATCCGCATATTTAAAAAGTTCATATTCGAAACCGCCTTCGAGCAAAACGGCTCTTTCTTCTTCCATAATTATCCTGTTATCATCATACCGCGCAGATGGAGACCAGCTTAACACCGTAGTTTTACCGGGACAAGAATTGCCTATCTTCCCGATATCTTCCTCTCTCACAAATGCCCATCCATCGTCTGCTAACAGTGAAATAATACGGGCTTTAGCTTCTATATATTTTTCATAGCATCCATGCCAGTCTATATGGTCAGGCGCGAGGTTTGTAATCACAGCCGCTTTACAGTTGCTGTTCTTTTGCTGTTTCAGGTAGTGAAGCTGCGCGCTGCTCAGTTCCAGAATAATATAATCATACCTGTCGTATGTAAAGTCTGCCATTGACTTTCCAAGATTTCCGCCAACCGCCGTTTTCCCGTAAAATTCACTGAGTAAATGACCTATAAGCGTAGTTACCGTGCTTTTCCCATTTGTTCCGGTTATTCCTATAATATTGCCGTCAAGATGAGGGAGCACAAACTCCAATTCTCCAACTACGGGGATACCTTGGTTTTGAGCTTTTAAAACAACAGGAGCGTGCGGTGGAATTCCCGAACTGAGAAGAAACATATCAGTGTTAAATGCCAAGTCATGTCCTTCTTCAAAAGATATTCCCAATTCTCTAAGCTTATCTTGCACATCGTCAGAAAGTTTTTTCTTATCTGAAACCATGACATCATTGCCTAATTTATCAGCGAGCAAAGCAAGAGAAAGCCCGCTTACGCCTCCGCCTATCACTGAAATTTTCATTTATAAGACTCCCTCTGCCGAATTAACTGTACCGGCTAACAAATAGCCATTATACTTTCTCTATAAGTTATTTGTTCTGCTGTTTTACAATCCATTGACCGCTCTTTCTTGCGCCTATGCGGTCTATTAAACCCAGAGCTTTCAGTTTACTAATATTGTATTCTATCTGACGTTTAGTCACGCCAATGGCTTCAGATATTTGCCCGGTCTTCATTTCCGGATTGGCAGCCATCATTCTAATGATTTTTCGCTGTGTTTCATTTATACCGAAGTTTATACCGAAGTTATTTTCATGATTACCGTTTCTATCAGTTTAAAGAAATTTTAACTCTCTGTACAATCTTTTGAGAATCTTTCTTTCTACGGGCAGTAATCGCAAAGATGCACTACAACTGCATACAACAAAGCTATACCAAATATATGCACTATATAAAACCTGTTTACGATAAGAGTTTCTTTCCAGCCTAAAAGTTGAAAATGATGATGTAAAGGCGCCATTAAGAATATTCTACGCTTGAGCTTCCGTATGGAAAATATTTGAAT
>WRBZ01000150.1 GCA_009784305.1 Synergistaceae bacterium | reverse complement strand
CTAATATCTGTATTGAAGAGAATATCCAGATCACTCTTGCCTCTCTCACTGAGTACAAGCCCAGTATGATGATTGACCACCTGGAGGGACGCCGGTTGGAATTGGATGCCATATATCGTATCCCTCTGGAGCATGCAGCTCGTAAAGGTGTCCATATGGTTCATGTGGGTATGCTCCATGCCCTGTTGACAACTAAAGAGTAGGCGCAGTATCAGACCATCCTGTATGTTAGGCTATGGTAATGCAGATAAGTCATTGTAAATTGAGGGGAAAAGCTCCACGTAAGCCGGTTGAAGATTTTGTATTGGAAGTTACGGCGCCTTCGGCAGAGGTAGGGGCGCTACGGAATAGATAAAAAATCTTTCCCTCTTGTTATCCTTTGTTACCCTTGGGATTACCCCCAAAAACTTTTTGCTGGAAAGTTTTTCCCATCAACTCCAAGGCTATGTTTTTTCAAATTCATCATGGCCATAGCCGCATAACGTCACCCCTGTGTACCCTCCAAGAGAAACAAATCATCCGGCGTTGCTATATCATCAGGAATAAAGCGAATCATCACGCTATATAATTGCTGTGCTTGCATCCTCTCAGACCTCATTTCCCTGTTTGCTTTTTACTCCGTTTGATTGTGTGTTTGATTTTCATGAAGGCAAGATTCAGCTCAAGCGTGGTTTCATCCCCGGATATTTCCAGAGCGTCATTACTGAGGACATCCATTAGAAGCTCGCCGCTTTTCTGCATAAGTGCTTTTTGATGATCTTTCTCTCTAATTTCCGGCAATAGGCTTATGGCCTTGGAAAGCTCGCGTATTTTTGTGAAGGTTTCAACATTGGCGATAGTTGTTTGGGTGGCTCTGGGGCTTTTAAGGATAGTGGCAAGCATATATAAGCCCTTTTCGGTAAAGGCTTTGGGCAACACTCTTGTTTTCCCTAAACTTGTGGTGGAAAATTTCCACCGCAAACTTGCAAACTCTTTGTTATCAAGCTCTATGATATATCCTTGGGGAACTTTTCGGGATTGTTTTTTACCGACTTGTTAATATCTCTTGTTTCCACGCCGTACAAGGCTGCAACATCCCTGTCCAGGATTACTTTTGCTCCCCGGATATCCAACACTTTGTCTTCGACTTCCCTATAACTAATAATTTCACCCATCTTCAGCCCTTAAACCTCTTCATCTGTCCTTAATCACAAATAACTTCGTGTCCGTTTTGCCAGTTTATGATTTCCGCATTCGTGAAGGCCCGGCCATTTGCGCATGTACCGCTGACAACTTTATCGTTGCGATAGATTATCTTGCCCCAAAGCCTTCCGTTTTCTTTGTAAACCCTTCCAATCCCTTCCAACTTGTCGTTTTTGTAAGGGGATTCATCTTTTAACTTTCCGCTCTCGTAGTAATACCTGGCAATCCCTTCCAACTTGCCATTTTTGTAGGGAGTCTCGCGCCATAGCTTTCCGCTCTCGTAATATTCCCTTTCAAACCCTTCCACCTTGTCGTTTTTGTAGGGAGTCTCTTCCCATAGCTTTCCGCTCTCGTAGTAATACCTGGCAATCCCTTCCAACTTGCCATTTTTGTAGGGCTCTTCTCTTTTTAACTCTCCGCTCTCGCGGTGGTAACTCCTTTCAATTCCTTCCTTCATGCCACCTTTGTAGGGAATTTCTTTTATTAGCTTTCCGCTCTTGGAGTATTCCCTGGCAATTCCTTCCTCCTTGCCATTTTTATAGGGAAATTCAAAATAGGCCCATAAAAGATGCGAACAAAGTAAACCGTTAGCCGGTTGGCCGGTTGAGGTTTCAATCCATATTCCTTCGTTTTCGATCAAATCAAGATCATCATCCTCATATTGGCAGTCTTCTTTCGCCCCTACCGCCCCAGCGCAACATAGGCAAAGGATAAAGAAGAGAAATACAAGTCGCTTCATGATAATTCCTCCCTTTCCCCCGTACCCTCCAAGGCAAACAAGTCACCAGGAGTACATTCTAAGGCGGCACATAGCTTTTCTACCACGCCGTAATCTACTTTAGTTACTCTATCGTGATACATGGAATGAATTGTTGTTTTTGATATGCCTGTCATTCTCACAACATCAGCCATCTTTAACTTTTTACTCCATAGTAAATCCTGCAATTTACATTTCATAGGCATAACGATCACCTCCATTTGATCAGCATATTATCAAGCGTAAAGTAATAAGTCAACGACAAGCGATAAAAATATTTTAATAAAAGGTAAAAAAGTATTAACAAAAGGTAAGAAACCATACCACACCGAAAGGAGAACAACCATGACACAGCTAGACATTAACAAAGCGGCAAAGGATTACAGGGAGCTTCAGGGAATGATCAGGGAACTGGAAAATGAAGCTGAGGCTATCAAGACGATACTTACCACCTACAAGGGTTATATAATAATATATAGGGGTATCAAAGGGATATCAGATAAAAAAATAGTTGGGGGAAAGTGATTGGATGAAAACAGATGTCGAGATTTCCGTATTGCGGGTGTGATACGAGTAAATGCTAGAACATTTCCATATTTTTTATAGTTTTATTTATCAGGGAGATAAGGAACATTCAAATAATCTGTGAAAGTCACGATGTGATCTGACAGCTACCCTAAATTTGTTTAGGTGTCAGTTAGGCATTGACTGTCAGTTTATCCTCCTTTGAGGCTAATAGGTTCAATTTTTTTGCCAATATAAAAAACATATCCATAATACTGCTTATATTTTGAATATAGCTCCACTTCATATTTAGAGCTTTCTATGTATTCCTCTACAGTTTTATTTCCAGCATATTTTTCTAAAAATGACTTTTCCGCTGCTGTTCGCGGAGAAAAATAATTGTCAGTCCAGCATTTCTCGGGCAGTGTAAAGGAGGCAACAGGAACATATCCCGCTTTTTGCATTATAGAAATATTATTCCCTATTGTATCTAATTCACTACCAGCATCAATCCAGAATTTTTCAATTTCAGTAGGGTGCTCGTAAGCAAACCATGAGGGGCACGTCACAGCGACATAGCCATTCTTTTTAAGAAATCCATTCCAATGAGTTAATCCCTTTTCAAAACCAATACTATCTATAGCACCTTCTGACCAAATAAGGTCAAATTCCTCTTTTTGAAAAGAAAGATTTCCCATTGAACCAACAATGCCATTTACTCTTTCCGCCAAATTTAGTTTTTGGGCTTTATCATTAAAAATATTTATTAGTTCGGGAATCATGTCTACGCCGACAATGTTACCAGTTATATTTTGTGCGAGAACCATTGTTTGGCCGCCACTTCCACAGCCTAAATCAACTGCACGAGAAATTTTATCAATATCCTCTATGAAGCTTAATGCTTTGATAGTCATTTCAGAACTACCGGGGCCTTGTCGCTCCAGTCCTGCATGGGTTTCAATAAGAATATCACCCATTGATAGTTGTTCATTTCCCATTTGTACTGCTCCTTTTTACTTTAGCTTAAAGTGTTTCACATCTAAGCAGAATATACAAGGTTGCTCTTATAAATAATTTAAATCTTCTTTTGTGTAACGATTAGCAGGCATTATCTCGCCGCTGCCATCTCCTCGGCGAGTAATTGGTTATACTTAGAGACCATTGCAGAACAGGAATTGATATAATCATCTGATATTATTAGTAAATGGTGTTAATTTCCCCTTTATAAATGTCAAGGGGGAATAACATGGAACGCACAATAGGAGGATTTGGTTTTGCTGATCTTTACGCTGGTACAAGGCGTCGCAATCCCAATTTTCTTGATGCAGTCGAAGAGTTGATTGATTGGTCCAGGATTGAACAGAAGCT
>WRBZ01000149.1 GCA_009784305.1 Synergistaceae bacterium | reverse complement strand
GGAAAGTGACGCAGGTCAGGTTAGCGCCTCAAACAGTACAAAACGTTGTAACATACACGGTAGTGCTTGACGTTGAAAATAAGGATATGAGGCTGAGGCCTGGAATGACCGCGAACGTCTCTATAATAATCGAGAGTAAAAAAGATGTGTTAAAAATTCCGGCTTCAGCTCTGAGGTTTTCACCTCCGGACATTGCCAATGAACAACAGGGCGCAGGCATCTCTCCTCTCATGATGGTTGCGCGCCGCCCGGTCAGCGGGCAGGGAAGGCAGCGCGGCCCTGCATCTTTCATATGGACAGTCGAAGACGGCCAGCTTAAAGAAAGAATTGAAGTAAGGCAGGGTATCAGCGAAGGAGGTTTTGTGGAGATAACTCGCGCCTCCCCGGATATCAAGGCAGGAGAGGAGGTCGCAATATCATGGAGCAAACAGACGGGGAAATAATTGAGGTTATAAACCTGACAAAAATATACTACTCAGGAACCGGGTCAGACGTTGTTGAACTCCATGCTCTGAATGAAGTAAATTTTTCAATAAAAAAAGGGGAATCCGTATCGATAATGGGACCCTCGGGCTCAGGTAAATCAACGGCAATGAACATGCTTGGCTGCTTAGACTCTCCGACGAGCGGCATTTACAAACTGAGCGGAAAGGATGTCTCAAAAATGTCAAGCGATACCCTGGCTGATTTGCGTAACCGCACGCTTGGATTTGTTTTTCAGGGATTTAACCTTCTTCCGCGTTATAATGCCGTTGAAAATGTGGAACTCCCTCTTGTATACGCAGGAGTTGCGTCAAAAGAGAGAAGAGCGCGGGCGTTTCATTCACTTGAACGGGTCGGGCTTTCCAACAGGGCGAAACACCGCCCGAACCAGATGAGCGGAGGGCAGCAGCAAAGGGTGGCAATAGCGCGAGCGCTCGTGGGAGACGCGCCGATAATACTGGCGGATGAGCCGACCGGAAACCTTGACACCAAGACGAGCCATGAAATAATGAACCTGTTGACTGAACTTAATAACGAAGGAAAAACCGTGATAATAGTTACGCATGAGCCCGATATAGCGGAATACACTAAAAGGGTACTGCATTTCCGCGATGGGAAACTGGAATCCGACGAAAGGAAAGGCTGAGGAAAATGTTCGAGACTTTTAAAACTGCCATGCTTTCCCTGCTTGCAAATAAATCGCGCTCAATGCTGACGATGCTTGGAGTTCTGATCGGCGTTGCGGCGGTAATAACGATGATAGCGGTGGGTACGGGCGCGAGTCGCCAGATGGAATCAATAATGTCCGGAATAGGAAGCAACGTAATAATGCTGATGCCGGGGTCAAACAGGCAAGGCGGGATACAACTGGGATCAGGAAGCGGGAGACAAATAACTTATGCGGACGCAATGGCAATTAAAAATGAATGTCCTTCAGTGCTTGAAGTATCTCCTATGGTTAGCTCATTTACTCAGGTAGTACTTGGCAATCAAAACTGGGCGACTCAAACTCAGGGAGTGACTACAGGAGCATTTTCTGTAAATGTCTGGAATATAGCCGAAGGCAGCTTTTTCAGCGAAGCGGATGTGCGCGGGGCTACAAAAGTATGCCTCTTAGGCTCGACCGTCGCTACAAACCTAATGGGAGAAGGAAATGAGGCCGGAGCTATTGGCCAAAGCATTAGGATAAATAAGGTTCCGTTTGAGGTGGTGGGAGTCCTTGCCCCCAAAGGAGCACAGTTTGGCAACGACCAGGACGATGTGGTAATGGTACCGATAACTACCGCAATGAGAAGGCTTGTTCGCAGCCAAATTGCGGATCAGGTAAGAAATGTGAGTATTCAGGTTATTAACGCGGATTCCGTCACTGCCGCTATGAACGAGGTTACCGCGCTCATGCGTCAAAGAAGGGGAACCGCTGAAGGCAGGGATGATGAATTTACTATAAGAAACCTTGCCCAGATGATCGAATCGGCAAGACAGTCGTCGCAGGTTATGGCGCTGCTGCTCGGGGCTGTGGCGTCGGTTTCTCTTCTTGTCGGGGGTATAGGAATAATGAATATTATGCTCGTTTCCGTTACGGAACGGACGCGGGAGATAGGGATAAGGATGGCTATAGGTGCCAGAAGAGGGGATATAAGATTTCAATTCCTGCTTGAAGCAATGATTTTGTCCTTATTGGGGGGCGCGATTGGAATTTTATCGGGGTTTGGAATATCCCAGGCGATAACGAAATTTTTGGGCTGGCAGACTGAAGTGTCGATTTATTCAATAATCATTTCAGCAGGTTTTTCAGGGATCGTGGGCATATTCTTTGGTTTTTATCCCGCTTGGAAGGCTTCATTGCTTCGCCCGATAGACGCGTTAAGGGCGGACTGAATGAAGAATATAACCAATATTTGGAGGGCATATGATAATCAGAATTGCGGAGGAAAAAGATTTACCGGAAATTTTAGCGTTGTATTTACTTGTTGAGAATGATGATAAGATTCTAACAGTGGATGATGCTAGGGTAATTTTCAATAAAATGCGTTCATATCCTGACTATAATGTTTATGTAGCTGAAGTTGACGGAAAAATAGCGGGGACTTTTGCGCTTGCGATAATGGATAACTTGGCCCATATGGGCAGTAAATCCGGACTAATTGAGGACGTTGTCGTTGCGGAGTCATTTCAGGGTCAGGGAATTGGAAAGCAAATGATGATGTTCGCTGTTGAAATATGCAAGGGTAAATCCTGCTATAAAGTTGCTTTATCAAGCAACCTCAAGCGCAAAGATGCTCATAAGTTTTATGAAAAAATCGGGTTTAAGATTCATGGTTATAGTTTTACTATGGAATTAGAAGATTCGCTATTATCATAAAAATAAACACAAATAAAAATAATTTCCCTCAAGATTGATTTTTTATCTTGCATGTATTTGTCATTCGCAGTATATTATAAGGATAGTTAGTTTAATTGGGGGGAAGTCGACTATGGCGGATGCAGTAGTAAAACCTTGGTGGAGAGAGACCATAGAAACTGTAATATGGGCGCTTGTACTGGCGTTGATCCTCAGGATGTTTGTAATACAGGCGTTCTGGATACCAAGCGGATCCATGATCCCGACGCTGCAGGCAGGAGACAGGGTATTGGTGGCAAAATTCTGGAATATTGTTAAAGATCCGTCAAGAGGTTCAATTTATGTATTTAAATACCCCGTCGAAACGGACAGGGATTTTATAAAAAGGATTATCGGGTTACCCGGCGATACAATAGATATCAAAAATGGCGTTGTATACGTAAACGGAGAGATGATTGACGAACCTTATGTAAAGCATATGGATCGTTTTACCCTTCGTTCAAATGATATTTTTATAACGGTTCCGGTAAAAGTTCCTGAAAACATGTATTTCGCTCTGGGAGATAACAGAATGAACTCTCAGGATGGCAGGTATTGGGGGTTTGTCCCAAAGAGCTATCTCAAGGGGCCGGCTTTTTTTCGATATTGGCCTTTAAGCAGGATCGGATTGTTAGACAATTAGCAAATGGCGGGAAGAACTGTCTGGTACCCCGGACATATGGCAAGTGGAGAGAGGGATCTTTCCAAGTTAATTGATAAATTGGATTTAATAGTTGAAGTAAGAGACGCCCGCGCACCTTTGCTTACTTCATCTCCAGTCATAAAGCGGCTGTCGAAACTTCGTCCGATATTGACCATATTGTCGAAAATGGATTTGGCTTCCGGGGAAGGTACTGCTGAATGGCTTAAATATATTTCGTCTGGCGGAACAAATGCGTGGGCTTTTGACATGAGGCGCGCGAAACTTGAACCGATGTTGAAAACTCTGATAAAAATGCGTCCTCCACACCGGGAATTGAGGCTTGCTGT
>WRBZ01000148.1 GCA_009784305.1 Synergistaceae bacterium | reverse complement strand
CATATGGATAGAGTCCGAACTCGGCCGGGGATCTTCCTTTTGCTTTACCATACAGGCCGAAGGGGGTAAACAGGAATACGGCGGTCTCTTGATCCCCGGCGTAGAGACAGCGGAGATCCGTATGCTTGCGGTAACGGACACGCCGGATACGCACGCGTACTACGGCGACATAGCGCGGCGGCTCGGAGTGAACTGTGATGTGGTAGCCGGCGGGGATGAGGCGTGTGCGATGATCGGCGACCGCGGTCCGTATGACATTTACTTTTGGGATTTAAAGCTGCCCGGTATGGACGGGATAGAGCTTACCCGTCGCGTCAGGCAGAGCGATGCAACGCATCCGATTGTGTTAGTAATGCTGGAACAGGAATGGGAAGAGCGCGAGGCTGAGGCAAAAGACGCCGGCGTTACCATGTACATACCCAAACCGTTTATTTTTTCCGACATTACCAACTGTATAAACGCCTGTTTAAACGCGGTTCGGGAGCAGGGCACAGATGAACCCGACCCCCAGGCCCTGGGTTCAGGATTTCAGTTTGCCGGATACCGTATTTTATTGGCCGAGGACGTCGAGATTAACCGTGAAATTGTTATTACGCTTCTTGAACCAACCATGCTGGTCGTTGACGTCGTTGAAAATGGAGTGCAGGCGGTGCAGGCGTTCATGACGCAACCCGATATATATGACTTGATACTTATGGATATGCAGATGCCCGAAATGGACGGTTTGGAGGCCACCCGGAGAATCAGGGCGATTGACGTTCCGAGCGCGAAAAACATACCCATTTTAGCTTTGACCGCCAATGTCTTCAGAGAGGATATCGAACGGTGTTTAATGGCGGGCATGAACGATCACATAAGTAAACCATTGAATTTCAAAGAGGTCTTAGGAAAGCTGTCTACATATTTACCACAAACGCCCAAAAATATACCCATAGATTGAGAGGATTAATAGGCGCCGGTTCTAATTATGAACCAGGGACTGATTTATTTGCAATGCGTCCGTATAGAGCGGGCAAAACCGGCTGAAAGTGGCGGTAACCGGGCTGCATCTGAGAAGGGAAGGCATACGACACCTTTTCATTTCTGTAGAAACAAAAAGGGTTTTTCTGTTCATAATATTTTCTGCACACTTTTCTTCCTCATTCTCCAGCATCGGAACTTCTGGAGGCACTTTTGTTAATTTTTAATTTTTAATTAAAAATTTCCCCATTTTTCCCTATAAGTTATTGACGTAATAATAATATTTTTGATATTATTATTGCTTGACGTTAATTTTCCCCATCCCAAAGGGAGGTTTTTTACATGCCAGAAAAAAAACGACAGAGGTTGTTTTTTGGGCGTCCTAAGAGTCTTTTGGACATTCCTGATATGATTGAGATACAAAGAGATTCATACGATTGGTTTTATCAGGAGAATGTTCCCCCGACCAAGAGGCTGGAGCACGGACTTCAAGAACTTCTGCTCGATATTTTTCCGATCAAAAGTTATGATAAATCATTTTCACTTGAGTTTGTAAAATATTCGCTCGACCCTCCAGCTATACAGGAGGATGCCGCGCGCCAGAACGACATGACTTGGTCCCGCCCGGTGCGGGCGACTATTCGTCTTGTCAATCACAAGACTAAAGAAATGAAAGAAGAAGAAATATTCCTCGGCGATTTTCCTTTAATGACCGAAAGGGGAACTTTCATCATCAATGGAACGGAAAGGGTCGTTGTAAACCAACTGGCTCGTTCCGCAGGCGTTTATTTCAATAAGGAAGAGGGACTTCCGGGGCATGAAATATGTTCTGCCAAAATAATTCCGGAGCGGGGGGCATGGATCGAATTTTCCCTTGTGCCGGGAGATGTGATATCCGTAAACATAGACAACAGAAAAAAAATACCGGCTACGCTGCTTCTCAAGGCGTTTGGCATCGCGAATAACGACGAGATCATAAAGAGAATCGGAGGCAGCGCGATAGAGAAGAGTCTCAATGAGGACCTGAGAGGTTCACTTGCTGCCGAAGATATCCTTGGGCTTGACGGATCGGTTATTGCCGCCCGAAGCCACTTAATCAACCGCGAAACAGTGGATAAGTTGATTTCAGCAGGCCGTGATACGATTAAAGTGTGGGAAGTTGACAGTTCTTTGGCTTTGACGATAGAAAAAGATAACACTAACAGTTCGGATGAAGCTATGCAGGAAATGTTCAGGCGCCTGCGCCCGAATGAACCGGCACGAATTGAAAATGCGCGGGAATACATAAACACATTGTTTTTTGACGAAAGGCGCTATAACTTGGGGCGCGTCGGAAGATATAAACTTAACCGTAAACTCGAGCTTGAAATAGATGGAAAAATACGCCTGCTTCAAACTGATGATCTGGTTCGCATAATGCAGGAGCTTATTACGCTGAGGGCAGCCGGCCAAGTCGGCGATGATATCGACCATCTTGGTAACCGCCGTGTACGTTCGATAGGAGAATTGCTGCAAAATCAGATACGCATAGGGCTTCTGCGAATGGAGAGAATTGCGCGCGAACGGATGACAACGATTCCGGAGCTTGAAAAAGCTATGGCGCGGGAGCTTATAAATGTACGCCCTATAGCTGCCACACTCAGGGAGTTTTATGGATCCGGGCAGCTTTCTCAGTTCATGGATCAGACTAACCCTTTGGCGGAAATAACTCATCGCAGAAGATTATCAGCTCTTGGCCCGGGAGGCCTCAGCAGGGAGAGGGCAGGATTTGAGGCTCGTGACGTACACTATACGCACTACGGCAGAGTTTGTCCCATAGAGACGCCTGAAGGGCCGAATATCGGCCTGGTCTCGTCCCTTACAACATACGCCCGCCTCAACGATTACGGCTTTTTGATAACGCCGCGCTGCGAAGTCAAGAAAGGCAAACTCACCGGCAAAATAAGGTATTTATCCGCTGATGAAGAGGATGAGTATTATGTTGCCGTTGGAAACACGCCGATAGACGACGACGGAGTGACGATATCCGGAAATGAATGTGCGGCGCGTTATAAAGATGACATAGTTTCAGTTCCGGTAAAAAACATTGATTATCTTGACGTCTCACCCAAGCAAATAGTTTCAGCTTCTACGGCTTTGATACCATTCCTTGAGCATGACGACGCCAATAGAGCCCTGATGGGATCCAACATGCAGCGTCAGGCGGTGCCGCTTATATTCCCACAAGCCCCGGTTGTCGGGACTGGAATTGAACACAGGATAGCCAAAGATTCAGGTTCTTGCGTGATATCCGATATTGAAGGTACTGTAACTTACGTTGATTCAGAACGTATCGAAATAAAGAACGGAAAGAACGTGAAGGATTTCGGATTAATAAAATTCAGGCGCTCAAATCATGGGACTCTTATTCATCAACGCCCGATAGTTGATATAGGCGATGGAATAACGCCTGGAGAAATAATTGCTGATGGTCAGGCTATGGAGAACGGGGAACTCGCTCTTGGGCAAAACGTGACGGTTGCGTTCGTTCCATGGGAAGGATACAACTTTGAGGACGCTATCCTACTGAGTGAAAAGCTGGTCAAAGAGGACAAATTCTCTTCCATCCATATTGAGGAATATGAAATTGAAGCGCGGGATACGAAATTGGGCGCGGAAGAGATAACGAGAGATATCCCTAACGTCGGTGAGGATATGCTTAGAAACCTTGATGACAGCGGAATAGTTCGCATAGGCGCCGAAGTAAACGCGGGAGACATTCTGGTCGGAAAGGTCACTCCTAAGGGGGAATCCGATCAAACGCCCGAGGAGAAATTACTGCGCGCGATATTCGGGGAGAAAGCGCGCGAGGTCCGTGACAATTCACTGAAATTACCGCATGGGGCGCGTGGAAAAGT
>WRBZ01000147.1 GCA_009784305.1 Synergistaceae bacterium | reverse complement strand
TGAAGGCGTTATCGGCTATCTCGGGTTTATTCACAAAAAACAGGAACGTTGGCGGTTCAATATCCGCCTGGAGGCAGTAATAGATTTTCAGCGAGCGCCCCCGTCCGTCCGACGGAAGATGATCGAAAGCCAGTACATCGCGCATAAGGCGGTTAAGGACGCTCGTTGAAATTCGTTTTTTGCGGTTAAGGTATATATTGTTTATCTCATCCCCAAGCTTTTTCAATCCCCTGCCGCTTAAAGCGCACGTAAAGGCTATGGGAGCCCAATTCACAAAGACCATTTCTTCCCTGATAAGCTTTGTCATCTTGTCTCCCTGTTTGTTTTCCTTATCGAGCAGGTCCCATTTATTCAGGATGATCATTAGTCCGCGGCCTTTTTCCAAAACGTGTGCAGCCAGCTTTTTATCCTGTTCAGTACATGGTTCCGAAGCGTCCATTACGAGAAGCGTAACATCCGACCTGTCCACGGCCTGTAACGTTCGGACAAAAGAATAGTATTCTATATCTGAATTAATTGCGCTTTTCTTTCGCAAACCCGCAGTATCGACTATCTTAAATTTTCGCCCGCCAATTGTAACTTCAGTATCTATAGCATCGCGAGTTGTCCCGGCGACAGGACTTACTATAGCCCTGTCCGTTCCGGCAAGCCGGTTGAACAGGCTTGATTTCCCGACATTCGGTCTGCCAACTATGGCAACGTTAATAACAGAGTCATCTCTTTCAATTCTCCCGGACTTTGGAAGCAACTCCACTATCCTGTCAAGGAGCGAATCCAACCCTCGTTTATGAAGCGCGCTTATGCCGAAAACTTCTTCAAAACCGAGAGAATAAGCTTCTGTTGTACGGATTTCATGTTTAGGGTCGTCAATTTTATTGACTGCGATAAGCACAGGTTTGCCGCACCTTCTTAACAAGGATGCAACGTCCTCATCCATGAAAGTAGCCCCATCGCAACCATCTATGACAAAAACAATTAGGTCGCTCTCTTCAATAGCCTGAGCGACCTGGGAACGAATGCCTTTTGTGAAAGGATCCTCATCTTTAATTAATAGACCTCCCGTGTCTATTACATAGAAAGGACATTCTTTCCATTCGGCTTCTCCATAAATCCTATCTCTTGTAACGCCGGGCATATCATCAACAATCGCCTCACGGCGTCCAATTATTCTGTTGAAGAGGGATGATTTCCCCACATTAGGGCGTCCTACGATCGTAATTATCGCCATTTTATTTTCTAAAAACTATCCTCCAGTATATAAGTTTGCAGGTCTTCGCCTTTAAGCCCCGCTCCCAATCCAAGCGACATTTTAATTCTGGCTTGCAAGGGGTTAAGCCCGCCGCCGTTCAAAACTCCCATTTCAATAAGCCTGTAAGCGCTTCCTTCAAAATTATAGCCCGGAATTACCCTTCCGTTTATGCAACGCGAGGTCAAAAGAATCGGAACTTCTTCTTTCAAGAATTTTTTGATATAAGGTATCCATGAAGGGGCAACTTCTCCGTCTCCAAAAGCGGCAAGCACCAATCCGTCTATTTCATTTTTCCCTTTGCTTTTGAGAGCGGACAGTAAAATTTCCCCTCCTCCGAGAGAAGCGTATACAATTTCAACTCTGCGTACTGGCTGAGTGTCCATGGGAAGAACTCTTTTGCGTTCCCTTGAGCATAAAATCTCCAATTCGTTCCCCTCAAAGTCGGCTATTATACCGCAATTCGGAGTTTCAAACCCGGCGCACCTGTAATTTGAGACTTCAACCACATCTGAAGCCGAAAGCAAAGTTGAATCGCATAAAACCAGAACACGCCTGCCCCAGCATGATTTAGAGTTTGCAGCTTGTATCGCCTGTTGTAAAAGACGCGCTCCTGCTTCGGGAGAATGAAACTGAGTGCTCGCCACAAAAATTAAAGGTTGCGGGAAAGACCAAATAAGATCGGCAAAGAGAGCTATTTCTTCCAGCCCCTGCGAACCACATGCAATAACGACACCATCCGCGCCGTCAACGATTTGTTTGCCCGCAAGCTGCAAAAAGTCAGATATCATCCTTAATGAATAATGTCCAGCAGGTTGGCGGCTCCAATCTATCTGGTATACATTCTCTCTTTGGTCTTCCCTCAACAAGGAGAAAATTTCTTCTGATGTCAGCGGTATATAATCGTCACCCGGGGCATTGCTGATTTTATTTACTATACGCCCGCCGGATATCAATAAAGCTACTTTGCCCCTATTTGGCATTCTAATATCCTAAATCTTCCCCTACTACAATCACATGAGTTTTACGACCAATAGCAGGTCTCTCAAGGATCAGCATCACACGGCATACCCTTCCAGCAGAATCACAATTGACACAATGTCCCGTCTTTGTGCAAGGGGTATCCCCATTCAATCTGAATACGTTCGGAGGGGTGGCAGTACGCGCTCTTGAGATCGCGGCGTCCAGATTCTTAGCGATCTTATTAACGCCTATGACAAAAATCAATTCGTTTCTGCCCCACGCCATTCCGCTCACCCTGTTTCCGTTTCCATCGATGTTAACTATCATTCCATCCGTTGTCACCGCATTTGCGCTTGTTAAGAAATAATCCGACAAATTCTCATTTTGCAGAACTTCCATTCGCTGCTCAGGCGTAAGCGTCGGATCCCAGTGATGATAAACTACGCATCCTCTTTCCTTGAGAGCCCCCATTGCCCCAATTTCCCTTATCGTAACGCTTCCGGGAATCCCAACGGAAGTCTTTTCCGGAATTATTTTCAGGACTTCGGAAAGAGCTTCTTCCTTAGTATTGACGTAACAAGCTGAATATCCTTTTTTTGAAAGTTCAGACACAAGCGTTTTTCCGATAGCTTCAACGGCTTT
Organism: Synergistaceae bacterium; assembly: GCA_009784305.1. Lineage (GTDB taxonomy): Bacteria > Synergistota > Synergistia > Synergistales > Aminobacteriaceae > WRNQ01. The sequence continues at coordinate 1,017 of WRBZ01000147.1, read as the reverse complement.
TAACTTTGCAGCTTTAAAAACATCATCCAAAATCAACACATCCTTTTCTTTATTAATAATTTATGACTTATCCGAACTATGTTTTTTGGCATGGTTCAAAACAGCGCTGTAAATCTCTGATGCCGCCCTCGGTTTTTCAGACTTGAGGTTAGATAAAAATAGATTTATGTAAAGGGATTTATTTTTCGGATTCAAATCCACAGCTCTGATTAGCAGATCCACTCCGGGATAATTCGCGGACAAATTTTTTAAATTTTCAGCGGAATCAAACTGCTCCACCATATAATCCGGTAATCGGGGATCACTGAATCTAAGGCAAGTAAAAAAAGCTTCGGTTGCTCCGGAAAAATTTGATGTAGCATAAAGCGCTAATCCGAGTGAATAGAAAGAAAACTTATCGTTTGGATTTTTTTCAAGGTTACCTTGCGATAAACTTATGGCATCAGTATATTGTTTACTTTTTATAGCGGAATATGCTTTGTCCTTCGTTAAATCAACACCTCCTGCAAGTTCTTTTCCCGTTGATTTAACGGAAGGACTGGTTTGGCTGCCAGCTTTAGCCGGGGCTTTTTCAACAGTTGCCACAGGTTTGGTTATAGTTGCTTTTTTGGATGCGTTTGTTGTGTTTTTAGTTTCATTCGCTTTTTTATTAGTCTCAATCGTCGTTTTTTTACTCTCATTCGTTGTCTGTTTAGTTTCAGTAGCTGATATTTCAGCTTCAGTTGCTATTATTTCTGTTTCAATCGTTGTATTTTTGTTTTCGCCCGCTGTTACTATAGTCGCGTTATTATCTTCAGCAACAAGTGTTTCATTGATATCAGGAGCGCTGGCGTTGACTGCTTTTACTTCTCCAGAAGATGCTGCGTTTTGATTACCTGCTTCAGAGGAGATATCTTCAGAAATAAGAGATAAATCATCAGATTCCGCCCCATTTATATCCTCGGAAACAAAAACAGCGATATCTTCTGAAACTTCATATTTACCTTCAACATCAGGACTTATGCTAATCATATCCGA
>WRBZ01000146.1 GCA_009784305.1 Synergistaceae bacterium | reverse complement strand
GGTTCCCAAGGAAACGAACGGACGTAATTCACATGGAGATGTTTGAAATGTCGGAATCTATGATTCTCAAATATATTAAAGAAAAAGTATTATCACAATTATCCAGGGAAGAAATCGCCCATGGCGAAATACTGTTTAACAACTGTGATTGCCAGATTTTGTCTCAATCGGCGATATCTATTGATTTTCTGATAAATATCGCAGGAGAAAATGAATCCGTCGAATATTCATTATTAATCAGCGGTGAAATAGACGGCATGTTCAGATTGACTCCATCGGCAAATGATAAGCCTGTAGAATGGAACCGCTATTCATACGCCTGTTTGCTGCAATATGAACAGGAATTGAGCCTGCTTGATCCCAAAGAAAAAATAGAGCATAAAAAATATACCCGCCAGGGAATGATCAAGCGTGTGCTGGATGAACGCAGGCAGAAAGCCGAAAAAGCGTCCTACCGCGTCCGGTGGGCGAATAATATTTATGGCGACCATGTCTTAACCAACGAACAGGGCGTGCATTACAAGGTATTGCTTCGTGATTTTGAAGCGGAAACCGGATATAGCGACAGTTGGGATTCCAGGCTTAACAAGCTGGGAACCACAAAGCATATTATGTTTGCGTTTAACGAAATGAAGAAAAACCAGGAATTGTTCGGCCGTCTGGATAAAACTTATCCGTTTATAGAGATATACTGCGATCCGTTAAATGAAAACAAAATCACCTGGTATTACCCGCACAAATTACCCACAGGCGAACAGCTCCTTATTTCCCGTCATTTCAGAAATCGTAATTATATTGAAAATACGGAACCCGAAATCAAATCATTTCTGGATTTCATCGAAAACGCGGGAGAATTTGAAACTATCTGTATCCGTCCCGAAGTCAGGAAAAAAGTGGAACGCGCTTTTGAACAATCCATGCTCAAAGAACTGGAGCAGACACATAAACCTGATTATTCTCTGATAAACGCGGAATTATTCCCTTATCAAAAAGAGGGAATAGAATTTGCCTTGTTTAAAAAATCAGCCATAATCGCCGATGAAATGGGATTGGGAAAAACAGTTCAAGCCGCAGCTGTCGCCGTAATGAAAAAGCAGATATTCGGCTTTTGTAAAACATTAATCGTATGTCCCGCTACATTAAAATCCCAGTGGAAAAAAGAAATTGAAAAGTTCACAAACGAAAAAGCGCTTATCGTAAATGGAACTCCCGAAGAAAGGGAAATTCAATATCGTGACGACGCGTATTTTTTCTATATTGTCAATTATGAAACCATTCTGCGCGACAGCCTTGCCATCAATAAAGCCGGAATTGATTTCCTGATCCTGGATGAAGCTCAGAGAGTTAAAAACTTTGAAACAAAAACTTCCTCCTCTATCAAACGCCTACAGGCTAAACATACATTGGTTATTACTGGCACGCCCATCGAAAACCGGCTGATTGACATTTTCTCGGTTGTAAGCGTACTTGATCCGTATTTCTTCGGGCCGTTATGGGAATTTTCATACCAGCACTGCCTTTTTGATCCGGACAAAACAAACAAAATCAACGGTTATTACAATCTTAAAACGCTGAACGGGTATTTATCGAATATACTGATTCGCCGTGAAAAAAGAAATGTATTAGACCAGCTTCCCAATGTGCAGCAAATCGATATCCCCGTGGAGTTATCTCCCGAGCAGGCCGAATATCATGCGTCATACGCATCCGGCATATCGGCAATCATACGTAAAAAATTCCTTACGGCTTACGACATGCAGAGGCTGCAGCTTCTGCTCTGCAATATGCGTATGGTTTGCGATTCGACTTATCTGATTGATGAAGAAACGAACGTATCGCCGAAAATGGAAGAATTGGAAAACATCCTTTTTGAGCAGTTGGACCTGCAAAATACCAACCGGAAAATAATCATTTTTTCCGAGTGGGTCAAGGTGCATAAACTGATCGGGCAGATGTTAAGGCAGAACAAAATAGGGTTTGCGGAACTGAATGGAAAGGTTCCGGTTAAATTACGAGGCGACCTTATTAAAAAATTTGAAAACAACCCGGAATGTAAAATCTTCCTGTCGACGGAAGCCGGAGGATCCGGGCTGAATTTGCAGGTCGCGGACACGCTTATTAATTTTGAGCTTCCCTGGAATCCCGCCAAGAAGAACCAGCGCATCGGGCGCATTGACCGGTTGGGGCAGAAGAGCAATAAACTCACCATATACAACCTGATTACCCGTAATTCCATCGAACAGCAGATCGCCGCCGGTTTACTTGTAAAACAAAATCTCTTTGAGGGTGTTTTGGACAGCGGCAGTAAAACTGATTACGTTGACTTCTCATCCAAGGGACGTTCGCAGTTTATCGACCAATTAGAGGCTTTCCTCAGCCGGACAAAAGACGAAGCGAGCGCGGACAGTATCGTTTATGACACTCCTGAAGAAGTTATCGAACAGGAAAAAGATTTAGCGGAAGATTTTGAACCGGTGTTTCTTGAGGAAGGAGACACTGACAAATCGCGTACGGATATAAAAGAATTTCCCGAAGAACAAAAAACTTCACCCGGCGAAATCGAATCAAAATCCGCTGAACTGGAGCAGGTAATGAACAGCGGTATGCAATTCCTCGCGGGACTGTTTAAAATGTCAACAGGCAGAGAATTAGGACTGGAAAACCAGCAGGTTAAAATCAACAAAGAAACCGGTGAAGTTACAATGACATTCAAATTGCCAATATAATACTTTGCTTTAGGAACCTCTGATTATATCCGCGAACGGAAACATTTTCCGTTCGCGGGTATAATCAGAGGTTCCTTATCGGGACTTCCGCTTTTTAACCTGTACTGACGCCTGGATCAGATACATCTCAGGGTCATCAACGGTAATTTCATCATGGAGATACATTTCATACACCGGCCCGATGAAGGCAAATCCATGTTGTTTTGCGTATGTCTGTATACGCTGAGGTAAATCCCCGAGGTGCCCATAATAGCCCCTTGTGTATCCCACCAGATAAACTCCCGCTTCCCTGATATCCCGCCCGGTGGGGACAACGGAAAAAAAGCGTGTGGGCCGGCCCGGCGCGTTTCGAAAGGCGTTAATATCTTCATAAAAACCACCCGCGGGGTATGCGGGATCTATTCTCCGGTCAGACATTTGCCCGATAAAATTAAAAAAACTGTCATAGAAATAGCCGCTGCTGAAATCATTTGCCGGCCCTAGTTCAATGGGCATGGCAGCCATTCGACGGCTGTTTATTGCTTTTTCATCCACAAGCAGTCCTTCACGAATTAAACTGCAATATGTATGAAGTATCGCATAAGCCTTATGCAGGTTTAAAAGCTCCCTGTTAAGTTCTAATTCCTGTTTATGCAAAAGCTCCAAAACTGATTCAGGTGATTTTTGTTTTTTCATCTCACTGATTTTTTTTATTGGGATGTTCACATTATGCATAACATTTATTAAATTTACCGCTATTGTCTGCGGAGCCGAATAATACCGGTAACCGTTTTCGCCGCGTTTTATCGGCTGAAATAATTTAACCTCATCATAGTGGCGTAGCTTGGATTGTTTAATACAAGTAAGTTTGGAGAATTCTTTTATTGTCAACATATCTTGATCTTTCATTCCTAAAACACCTCATTAAATATATTTAGTCTGTCTAGCGTGGCCATGCGCGTAATCGTTTGCCAGCTCTACCCACAGGTATTATACTCGCTTTCCCAGGCATTTTTCAAGGGCAAGCGGATCATAAAACCCTGTGGCCGCGCACAACAGCTCAGGGCAAGGCGTTCACGCTGCCGCTCCGGGTTGTGTAACCCAAAATATGCGGCAGCCCTGAAAGCTTCAGGCGCTTTAATGTTTTATTAAAGTTTCAGGCGCCTTAATGTTTTT
>WRBZ01000145.1 GCA_009784305.1 Synergistaceae bacterium | reverse complement strand
CTAAGCCCCGTATATTCAGATTATCCTGCTTTAGTAAAATTGGCAGGTAAAAGAATTCGCTGTTTTCGTTTTCCATGGTTCTCTACTCCTTTGTTGAGTTTGTCATTGATTCACCGTATGGCAATCAAAAACATCATGCGATATTGAGCAGTTTATGAATTTGCTCCTCGGCTGTGTCATATTCCATCATCATTATCGCATCCTGTATCTGTTCTATTGCTTCTTTTAATACCCCATTTAGCTGTAAGGCATTTATTTTTTCCATTTCTTTATCGATGATTACAAAATCAATCTCACGAAACGCATTAAGGATTTTCTGGAAAATATGCGGCAATTCGGGAGGAATTTCCATCGGACCATCCGTATGACTTGATGATTCACATGCTTCTTTCAGCATAGATTTCAGATAGTTTAGGTCATCTAAAAAAGCCGTCAGATGGGAAGCGCAAAAATCTGCATCCAATTTTTTTGATGCGACTTCAAGGTCAAATGCCTTCGCGGCAAGCTCCATGGCGCCTATGTTAGCCAGTGATCCCTTTATACCATGCACCTCAACGCAGAAACTTTTCATATTCTTTGACATTAAAAAGTCGTTTAGATTTTTATAGCATTTTTCAATTTCCCCTATCATCAATTTTAACGCCGCCTCGTATACATCCCGCTGTCCTTCAACCCTTTCCAGTCCCGTTGATACGGAAAGCCCCTGGATGCGTTCAATTCTTTTCCAGAAATCCTGGCAGGTTTCTTTTTCAGACTCAGCGGGCGGAACAATTACAGAGGACGGATCTAATTGCTTCTTGATGGGAATCCATTTCTTCAGCATATTCTTCAGGTCGGTCATGATAATTGGTTTTAACAGATAATCATTCATGCCTGCCGTCAGCATCATCTCTTTCGCTTCGATAGCGGCGCTTGCCGTAAGTGCGATAATCGGCACGTTGATACCGGAATTACGTATGTTTACGGTTGTTTCAATACCGTCCATTTCCGGCATCCTGTGATCCATGAACACAATATCATATTGATTTTTTTTAATCAATTCTATGGCCTGTCTGCCGGATGCGGCAGTTTCCGCATCTATTTGGCAAAGCCGTAAAAGCCCCTGCGCTACATTCAAATTAACCGCATTATCATCCACCACCAGCACCTTCGCGTCCGGAGCACTTATGGAGACTTCATTGTCATTGACACGATGCAGAAGGGTTTTCTTGCCTAAAACCTTCGGGATTTCAATGTGGAAGGTTGTGCCTTTGCCGTATACGCTTTCTACCGTTATTTGTCCGCCCATCATTTCTACAAGCGCATTGACAATGGTAAGACCCAACCCTGTCCCCGTTTTAGTTCGATTTTTTCCCAAATCGAACTGTACAAAGGCATCATAAAGCGTCGGTATATCCTCCGTCCGTATCCCGATGCCGGTATCGCTGACGGTCATTTTTACCGTGGTGTCCGTATAGTCAACCGCTAACCGCACATAACCCTTGTCGGTAAACTTAATTGCGTTGCTTAATAAATTCAGGAGTATCTGCCTGAGCCGTACATCATCTCCGTACAGGTATACGGGCTCTCGGATCTGCCTGGACAATTGAAAAGTTATCCCTTTATTCACTACTAAAAAATGCACTGTGGAGTTCAAATTATCAAGCAGCATGTTAAAGTCGTAATGCACAGGCGCAAGGCTGAATCGTCCTTCCTGCAGTTTTGAAACATCTAAAATATCATTGATAATATCCAATAACGCCTCGGAAGATTTTTTTATGTCCCCGACATACTGCTGCTGCTGCTTACTAAGCTTTTCCTGAAGCAGCAGTTCCGACATGCCAAGTATAGCATTCATAGGCGTTCGTATTTCATGGGATACGTTGGCCAAAAACCGGCTCTTGGCTTCGTTTGCCGCCTCGGCCGCTTTCCTCTGAATCTCGGCTTTGCGCTCTCTGTCGGCAATTTCCAGCATTTTTTGTTCATTGGCTTTTGCTTCGCGAAGGTCACGGGAAAACGATACATAGCGGTATGTGTCCTTCCATGGAATCCGCGTGATTTTGGTTTCTACCGGTATAATCTCTCCCGCGGGCGTTTGGAATGTCCGCTCTATGATAATAGAACCCGTTGCATCTACAATTTGCCTGACTTCAATGGCTTTGTCGGTACTTTTTGATCCATCCGGTTGATATTCAGGGAAATAACTGTAAAAGTTTTTACAAAATTCGGTTTTGTCTGGAACACCAAATACATCCAACGCTTCCTGGTTGCAGTCTATGATATTCCATTGAACATCCTGCATAACGCAAATCAGCGGATTCGAGTCCAGCATTAGTCTGATACGCTCGTTGATCTCGTCCGTTTCCTTCTGTGCGTCTTTTATCTCCCGTAAATCCCGCGCATACCCCAGAACGTAAGTATCGTCCCTGTATTCCATACGAATCAATGTTACTTCACAAGGCAGGGGTTCGCCGTTGATATTTTGGTGAACCCATTCAAAACGGCAATATCCTTCCTCAAAAGCTTGGGATATTTGTTCTTTTGACATTTCTACCGATAATCTGCCGCAGGGCTGGTATTCCGGCATAAAATTAAAAAAACTATCGGCAAAATCTTGTTTATTAGTTACCCCCAAAAAGTTAATAAATTCCTTATTGCAGTCAACTATTTTATAGTTTTTATCGATAATATTTGCGGTAAACGGCATTGAGTCGAACATAATCTGTGTGCGTTCATGGGCTTCTTTTATTTTTAACTCTTTTTCCATGATGTCGGTTAAATCAAAAAAATAAACAATCAACCGATAACCGAACAACCATGAAATACGTGTAATATTTGCCGTGAAATAAAGAGGTGTTCCATCATATTTTACAAGCTGTGCTGTGGCTTGCGCAAACCCTTTTTCCAAAGCTTCCTTAATGGCGTTCTGTCTTATGTTTTCGGTCTTTTTCCCGTCATGCTGGAGTTCCGGCTCAATGGAAAAAAAGGCTTTATCAAACTCTTTGGGCGACATGCCTTCCGGCATACCGAAAATATGAGAAACTTCTTTATTATAGGCGACGATATGACCGTCCTCATCCCATATTTGACAAGGAATCTTGGCCGTGGATAACAGGTCGTCTATGCGCCGCTGCGCTTCTTCCAGACGTATTTCAGTGAGATCGGTTGCGATGATGATTACGCCGCCAAAATCACCATTCTCATCCTTTATTCGTTTATACGAAATCCTGTACATGCGTTTTTCGCCGGTTGGCCAAACGACAGTATCATCTTCACAAAAGTCATTTTCCCCGGACATGATGCGCAAAAATCTGCCGGTCGCTTTTTCAAGAAAATTCTTACCCGTAAACTTCAGTTTCTTATATGCTTCAAGCAGCGGCATATCGAGAATCTCACTGGAGTCTGCGGCTCCAGCCAGGCTTAAAAGACTTTCACTGAAATAAATAATTTTTCCTTCACGATCCAGCAGGATAGAGTAACTGAACGCGTTATTGACAAGCGTCAGTATATAATTATCGAACTTTCGTATTTCATATACGTGTTCTTCCATGGTTTTTTTTGTCGTATAGGAATCTTTTTTCATTTCGTTAGTCATTTTCAATCCCTCCCCCTGTTTATCAAAGCCCGGTTTTGCCGGCCGAAGCAAAAGACGCCTGGCGCCGCCTTTTTCTTTCACCCGGTTATACACGTGAGGTATCAAAAAGGGACAAATTCAAAAATGTTTTTTCTGATGGCGATATCGGACTGTATAGATCCGCAGTCACGGGACGGGAACGAAGGCGTCCGCTTGATTAAGCGCAGCTGTTGCTCGCCGACAAACGCGCTAATTAACCTGTATTGCTTTTAGCCCGGATATTTCATGCCTGTTTACGCCGCCGCAGAATCAGCATGAAATATCCCGGCCGGGAT
>WRBZ01000144.1 GCA_009784305.1 Synergistaceae bacterium | reverse complement strand
TTGGATGCCCGTCCGCCGTATACTCGCCGCTGCCTGATATTTCCCTAATCATTGTGGAAGATGAGGCTAACCCTGCCTATGTAAGCGCCCGTTATCCGTGTTTACCTGTGCGCAGCATAGCAGGTAAGCGCGCCCATTTTTCGGGATCGGAGCTCATTCTTGGAGGAAGGCTTCCATCGGCGAAAACCTGTTTTAGAAAAAAGGTTAAATGTGGTTTTCTACCGGAAAAGAATCTATTGCACTTTGTAGATATAAAAGACGGATTCAGGGCTGCCATTCAGGGTATAGAAAACACACTTCCCATAAGCGGAACGCTTGCATCGGAAACAAAAAAATGTTTAAATGAAAATCTGATAACCCTATGGATATTCGATCGCAAAGGTTACGCAACAGAGGTATTATGCGAAAAATGCGGATACGCTTTATTTTGTCCAATTTGCGGAACCGTGATGACAGCGGAGAATGATGATTCAGAAAAGGAAATAGTTACATACTGCCGTAAATGTCTGAATCGCAAAAAACTGCCTGAATTCTGCCCGAGTTGCCGCGGAAATTTTTTCATCGGGAAAAGACCTGGATTGGAGGCGCTTTATCCGATTGCAAGCGCATTTTGCGAGCAGGAGGGAATTAAACCTGCGGAGAGAAAGCTTATTGTAGGGACCCGTAAAATTCTGTCTCTTTGCGACAAAAATAATGTCGGGCTTATAGCTTGGATAGATATAGATATGGAAGCCAACAAAACGGACTATACATCACGGTTTCACGCATTCAGCATGGTGTGGGAATCAATGTGGAGAGGAATTAATGTATGGGGGAAAAACAGACGGGTCATCATACAAAGCCGCAGCCCGGCAAGAGACTGGCAAGTAGGCTTGAAATCCGGCTGGGAATATTTTTGGGAAAAAGAGCTTGCTGAAAGGACAAAACTTGAGTTTCCTCCGTATAAGCCTCTTGTAGAGATTGAGGTCTCAACGATTGAGAGTAAAGCACTTGTGAAACTCCTGGAAGAAAACGGTTACACAGTGATGAATTCTTCCGCGCCTCATGACGGAAAATATTATATTTGGCTATCGATATCACAGTTATCTGCTCTTGAAAAAGTTTTATCTTCACGATTTTCGATAAATAAGAGCAGATATGGTTATCCACGTGTTAGAATCTTTGTGGAGTGATCTTTATGGATAATTGGAAAAGATTGGCTGAACTGATGGTTGAGGTACAGATAATAGCTCGCGATGTTAAAGACGAAGCTGTTTTATCAGCTATGCGCGAGGTTCCGAGGCATGTTTTTGTTCCTGAAGATTGCGTAAGTGACGCGTATATAGATCGCCCTCTTCCTCTTGGTGAATTTCAAACGATATCTCAACCTTTCATAGTAGCCCGTATGACTGAACTTTTAAGCGTCGAGAGCGGAATGAAGATTCTGGAGATAGGAGGAGGTTCGGGTTATCAAGCCGCTGTGCTTTCCTATCTTGGGGCGGTTGTGTGGTCTTTAGAGCGAGTCGGGGAACTTGTCGCGCGCGCAAAAAATAACCTTGCAGCCGCTGATATAAAAGCGCACATGATTTGGAAGGATGGCTTTGAAGGTTATCCTGAAGAGGCGCCGTATGACAGGATAATAATTACAGCGGCTGTGGATGAAATAGCTCAGACCTGGATGGATCAGTTGACTGAAAATGGCCTGCTGGTTGCGCCGGTTAAAGTTTCGGATCAGGTGGAGAGGCTTCTGCTCCGAAAGAAGAACGGTGAAGATAAGTGGTTCGAGTATTGCCGTTTTGTGCCTCTAATGCATGATATACAAAAAGAACGGCTGACATAATGATACTCTGCCGTCCGAAGGGGAGATAGTGATGTTTAAGGTGCGGGATGTAGCTTACGGAGGAGTGATTGCAGCATTATATGCTTCAATTACAATACTGTTTGCTCCAATTTCTTTTGGTGAAATACAATTACGGGTTTCTGAAGCGCTTACGCTGCTTCCTTTTTACATGCCCGCCGCTGTGCCGGCGCTTTTTGTAGGCTGTATTATCGCTAATTTCATAGGCGGGCATGGTTTATGGGATGTAGTTTTCGGCAGTGGAGCAACGCTTTTTGCGGCATGGCTCAGTTCAAGAATGCCAAATCTATGGCTTGCCGCAATCCCGCCTGTTATCGTCAATATGTTTGTAATCGGCGCTTTACTGCACTTTGTTTTAGAAATACCTTTTTTAATAACTGCTGTTTGGATAGGGTTTGGGCAAGCTGCGGCGTGTTTCGCCATTGGTGTTCCGTTAATGAAGCTTTTGGAAAAATATTCAATTTTAAAGAAAGGACGTGTGTAAAGTGGATAAGAAGAGATATTTAATGTTATTGGCATTTTGTTTGTTTACTGTTTTTGTATTCGGAGGTTGCAGTGGCGGCGGTGGTGACAGCAGCGGTGATTATTTATTGAAAGGGAAATATTATGTTGATTATGGAGAAAGCTATAGCCATCCGAGTTGGGATATTCTATATAATGATAAAATGACATATATCACTGTCCATAGCTTTAGTAAATATGGTTCCGACTATGAGTTTACATTTTCCGGAATTATATCCTGGCGGGACGGAGGCGGTACAACTCGTGTCACTAACATTCCGCGCACGACCATACTCATGACCTGGGTTGCTGGTGATCGTTTTATGAATAAAAATCTAGCCGACCCTTATATTTTAATTGAAATCTGGGATGAAGATTATTTTAGCATTGAAACGGATGATTTATACCTTGAATTAATATACTAATAGGTTCACAATTTGTGAAGAACGTATTAATTTTCCTGTTCGTATTATTGGCTGACCAAACAACAAAATGCTTTGCCGTTACGAACATGAATTGGCACGTAAATACAGGGATTTCGTTCGGGCTTTTCCCGAATTTTCCTATGTGGATTTTCTTTGCCCTGGTTTTCCTGATGTTTTGCCTAAAAGTAGTTTACAGAATAGAGTTTGACCTTAAATGGTCATTATTCATGGCAGGCGTGAGTGGAAACCTGATTGACCGCATACGTTTCAGGTATGTTGTTGATTGGATTCCACTCCCGTTTCCGTTCTTTGGCAGTCTTCATGTCAATATAGCGGATATTGCGTTAATAACTGGTTTTATATGTTTTATTTTTGACGGATTGAAGAAGTCATCTCAAGAGGAGCCTGACCAACGCTACCATTAAAACAAATGCGGTTGCTGCAACTCCAAATACTATTATTATACTGCGCTTTGACAAAGAACTTTCGTAGAAGGCGGATTTCTTTGCCCTTAACCTTAGATCGCTGGATATTTTTGTAACGCAGTGAATGTTTCCGTCTGCTTCCAGGTTTATGATATATGATCCATTTTCCGAAATGCTGACTTCTTTTACTGGAAACTCCGGCATTTTATGCAGCTTTGCGTAATGATCAGCTAAAAGCGCTCCAACTGTGCTATTTGTTTGTATTGCTACTTCTACGAGATCTCCTTTTTGAAGCCGGGAAGCGGGAATACCGTTGACAGGATCTACAATTACAGTGCAGTTTACAACCTGAGTATCTATTTGCTCGGCAATTATCTGAGACATTTTTACTCCATCCGTATTTGTGTTTGAAGGAGCAATATCCCTTTCATATCCTGAATCTTTTAATCTTTTCTGGCTGAATGGCTCAAATTCCAATTCGAGTTTTATCAAGTAGCGCAGGTTTATTTCAATAAGTTCTCTTAACTCGCTGCTGAATGCAGTCACATTTGACTTAGGATCATCAAATATAAACTCTAAAACTTCTTTTGTTAATTTCTCTTTTATAGCGATTTGCAGCTTTTCACAGCTTTCCTTATCTATTGGGCCTATAGATGAAATCTTTGTTGAAAAATCCTCCCAGGGCATTATTGGATTAACCTCATATTCCTCAT
>WRBZ01000143.1 GCA_009784305.1 Synergistaceae bacterium | reverse complement strand
GGGGAGCCGTCAGCAAAACCGACAAAACCCACGTTAAGACAGAATTTTACAGTTAAAACAAAAGCAGCGTCACAGAAGGTAGACTTTTTGTGAAATATGAATCGTGTGCCACAAGCAGATATTATTTTTCTATATGTTTAATTCTCTCAATTCGTTCGGCTCAGGCGTATCGCGTACATCAAATGTATATTCGCCTAAAAAATTCACGTGTTCCCAGCCGAGCGGGGCAATATGCTTCAATAAATCCCCATTAACATCGTCGCCGGATATTTTCAAATGCTCAATAGCTTTTTGCAGGTAAGCAGTATTCCAGACGATTAAAGCGTTGATAAGTATATTTAACGCGCTGGCTCTCTGAAGTTGATCCTGTAATTCGCGTTCCCTCAATTCTCCGCGTTTGCCGAAAAATAAGGCTCTTGCCATCGCGTTAATTGCTTCGCCTTTGTTCAACCCTTTTTGTATCCGCCTTCTCATAGATTTATCTGATATATAATCCAAAATAAAGATAGTTTTCTCGATTCGCCCCATTTCCCGAAGGGCGGCGGCAAGTGTGTTTTGCCTTGAATAAGAACCAAGTTTTGATAAAATTAAAGAGGCTGATGTTTTGCCTTCACAGATAGAATGGGCGAGTCTCATCACATCATCATAATTCTCCCGGATAATATGTGAATTTATTTTGCCATGAATAATTTTCTCAATTTTACGATAATCAGCAGAATTTGAAAACGAATAAAGTTTCAATTCGGAAATATCCCGTATTCGAGGCGCAAAACGAAAGCCCAATAAATGGCTTAATCCAAAGACTTGATCCGTATATCCGGCAGTGTCTGTATAATGTTCGTCGATACATAAATCTGTCTCGTGATACAGCAGCCCGTCAATTACATGGACGGCGTCTCTGGCGTTTGTATTAATAACCTTGGTATAGAACGGCGAAAATTGATCGCTTACAAACCGATACATTGTCATGCCTTTAGCAGAGCCGTAATGCGGGTTATGCTCTGAATGAAGCGAAGACACCCCCACCTGAATCCTCATTCCGTCGCTTGACGACGTTGACCCATCGCCCCAATAGGAAGAGAGGAACTGCCCGTGCTGATAGTTTACAAGAGAAGCCTGAGCGCGCTTCATCGCGTCATCGTACATTCTCCACTGGACGGCGTTTGCCATTTGGCTATATGTTATTCCGGGCGCGGAATCAGCCATCTTGAACAATCCGATATTTGTGCCCATTGCCATCAAAGCCGCAAATAATATGGCTTTTTCATCGTTTTCAGCGGCATTTCCTGTAGACGCATGAATAAAATGCCGATCAAAGTTTGTCCAGCCCGCGACTTCTATCAAAAGATCGGGGAGTTTAATTCTTGGAAGAAATTTGTATAACTTTTCGCTTAACGCAACTGCTTCTTCAGGAGTGTCCTTTTCCAATTTATCGACATGAATTTTATCCTTGTCGATGTTTACGCCGTCAAGATCGCTAACATTTTCGGACGTCCATTGCAGCCTTGTATGAAGAGCCTCCGTTCTTTCCTGCAAGTATTCGTCAGGACATACGCTGACGGCAAGTTTTGAGGAAACCGCTTTTTGGTTGTTCCAATCCTTCACAGATACAAGATAATCGTCAAAATTTTTATAGTTGCGGCTGCCCGTAACAAATACGTCCCCGGAGCGCAGCTTGTTTCTTAATTCGGTGTATGCGGCAAATTCATAGTAATGCTTATTTATGGCTCCGTCCTGCCCGAAAACATACTTACGCCACCGATTTGAGATAAAACCCAACGGCGCATCCTCCGGCACCTTCCGCTTACCGGTTTCATTCATGTCATTAATCATCTTTAATGCGTCAATTAAAGGGTTTGACGAGGCATTCGCGGAATTACATTCAAGGTGTTTGACAAGCGCGGGAGTATATTTGCGAAGTTGATTGTATCTGTTGTCGAGTAAATCCAAATAATCATAATTGCCGGGTCTTGCAAGTTTTTTTGCTTCCTCAACGGATTTGACAATTTTATCCCAGCTCATTATTTTTTCAATAGTTTCAAACGGGTCTAATCCTTCGCTTTTTGCCTTTATCAATGCGGCGCCAATATCTATAAACTGTATGACCTTCTCATTTAAAGTTTTTCCGTTCTGCTTCTGTATTTCTTCCTGTTTTTTACGTCCTTTAGAAAGCAATATATTAATCTGTTTATCATGTATTTCAACCGCAACATCTATCAGACTTTGGCTTAAATCGTAAAGATATACGGCAAGTATGGCATAACGTTTACCCTCTTCAAATCGTCTGAAAGCATATGGTTCATACTTAGAGCCTATACGTGATAATTGCCTCAGCCTGTTTGGATGTATGTTCTCTATATTTAAACTAATATCAAGATTTCTGATTATTTCAAGTCTGTCAATCACATCCATAAAAGCCTTCGGCGAGGACTGACCGGAATCTTCTTTTAAATATGCAAGAATGGTTTTGCCTGTTTCGTTATTCGATTTTATCAGTTCATTCAGCCCTTGCTTTTGTTCGCCCGTAATAGATTTGTTGATGATATTAATAATAGTATCGTTGGCTTTTTTAAGGGACTCGCTTACTATCTTTTCTATCGTGGTTATGCCGGGCAGAATAATCATCCGCTTTTTTAATTCTTCAATAGACAGAACCATAAGCCGCCTAATATCATCATTTTCCATTGCATAGGGCGTAAGAAATTCCAACATATAATCGCCGTCGGTATCGGCAAAGACCTTATATCCGTATTCGTCACGCAATTCTTTAAGGTGTTCAAGGCGCGTGTTTTCTCTTTGGGCATATTGTTCAAATTCAGCAGGATCAGTATGCAGCTGAGCCGCGATATAATTTAAAACAGTATCAGGAATGAGGATCATATTGCTTAACGACCAACCCGGATTTCGCAGACAGCATAATTGAACCGCAAATCCAAGCCGATTATGTCCTCTTCTGCGCCGGTTTATAATTTCCATGTCGCTATCTGTGAAAGTATAGTGTTTGGCTATTTCCCATTCGCTGATATTTTGTGGTATCTGCGTAAATTCAAGCCGCTGTTCTTCTGTTAAAAGTATTTCGGGCGCAGCCATAATAACCCTCGACATATTTTATTTATCAATATGGAACTTTGTTCCGCCGATATTCGTTTACTCTGCGGTAAAAAGTGCCGCGGTTTAAATTCAATCTTCGCATTGCTTCCACAGCCGTTATCTTCTTTTCCTGCCATAGCCCGATTACGCTGTCCCACTCTTTTGGTTTATCAACTTTCGGTCTCCCAAATTTTTTGCCCTTTATCTTTGCGGCGGCAATGCCTTCTTTCTGTCTTTGGAGGATATTTTCTCTTTCAAGTTCGGAGAGTGCGCCGAATATTGTTAGTACGAATCTTCCTTGCGGGGTGGTTGTGTCGATGTTTTCTTTCAAAGAAACCAACTCGACTGACTTCTCTTGAAGTTGCTGTACGATATTAAGAAGATCCTTGGTGCTGCGCGCCAAACGCGATATGCTCTCAATATATACCGTATCGCTTTCGCGCACATATTCCATCAGTCTTTTTAGCTGTGACCGGTCTGTATTCTTACCTGAAATTTTTTCGATGAAATATTTATCAAGATTCAATTCTTTTAATATCATTTCCTGCCGATCCGTATTTTGGTCGGTTGCCGACACCCTTATGTACCCAATCTTTGACACACAATCTTCCTTCTTTCTCCGCTTTTCTCTATTATATCAAAACTGGCACAAAATTTCAACAACTTTTTTGTGATAACACAAAATAAAAAAAACATACTTTTGTGGCATAGTAATACTATTTCACAAAAAGTCTACCTTCTGTGACGCTGCTTTTGTTTTAACTGTAAAATTCTGTCTTAACGTGGGTTTTGTCGGTTTTGCTGACGGCTCCCCTATTTG
>WRBZ01000142.1 GCA_009784305.1 Synergistaceae bacterium | reverse complement strand
GTGCAAAAATACTGGGATAAGCATGATTACTTCTATATTCATGTCAAATACACCGACAGCCGCGGAGAGGACGGAAAGTTCGATGAAAAAGTAAAAGTTATTGAACAAGTTGACTCTCTGCTTCATAAAATAACTTCGCTTAATCCCGATGTTCTCGTTGTAACTGGCGACCACAGCACCCCTGCTGTCATGAAAGGCCACTCATGGCACGATGTTCCTTTCATGATAAAGAGCGATAAATGCCGCTTTGGACTTCATAAGACATTCGGTGAAAATGAATGTAGATTCGGGACTATTGGGCACATAGACGCTTATAAATTAATGGGGCTTATGCTCGCCCATGCCGGAAGGCTGAACAAATACGGCGCCTGATGAGCGGATAATTTTTAAATTAATACAAGGTAAAAGCATCTGTAGCAAACAATACCGCTGATGAGAATATACAAAGATACAGTGCGCCTTGGTTATGGAATTGATAAAATCTATACATTGTTATATAAGCTCTGAGAGGAGAAATAAATGACTGATAGTAAAAGCAACATAAATAAAACTTCAGAAATAAAAAAAATGCAGAAGGACGATAAATTTTATGCCCTTGGAGTCGTAACGCGTTCAAACATAAAAAAAGATAAAAACGGCAGATCTTACTGGGATATTGCGATAATGGACGGAGACGGATCAATTGAGGGGAAAATCTGGTCGAACGGACTCTGGTACGCGTGCGAGGAAGGCGGTAAAGATACTATAGGGGATCCTGTCTCGGATCCACGCACTATGGCGCTTGAAGGAAAAACCCTGGGACTTCAGGGGCAGGTGGGAGAATACAAAGGCCAGTCGCAATATGCGTTCAACGCCGTGTACTACGTGGATCAGGATAAATATCCTCCGCACTCGTTTGTTAAGCGTTCTCCTATTTCGCCGGAA
Source organism: Synergistaceae bacterium (assembly GCA_009784305.1). Classification (GTDB taxonomy): domain Bacteria; phylum Synergistota; class Synergistia; order Synergistales; family Aminobacteriaceae; genus WRNQ01. The sequence goes on along the minus strand of WRBZ01000142.1, from coordinate 2,992 downwards.
GAGCTTGAAAAAGAGTTTATGAGCCTTCGTAACTCATGCGGCGAGCCTTTGAAAGGATTTCTCGATTTCGTTTTCGATACGAAAAAATTCTGGAATAAATACAAGGACTGGCCGGCAGCGGTGACACATCATCATGCGTACGTGGGAGGACTGCTTGAACATTCCGTTGCAACTACACGGGTGGCGAATTACATAGCGAGTACTTACCGGGCGGGTGGCGTGAAAATTGACATTGACCTTGTCACTGCAGGAGCTTTGCTGCACGATATTGGAAAATTGGAGGCTTACGCCCTTAACCCCGCGCCAAACGTGGCTACAGCAGGAAACGTTATTGACCATGTAGCGCTTGGCTACAAACTCCTTTCCAGCTTAACCGAGGAATACGGGCTTGAAAAAGAGGCCCCCAAACTCTCCCTTGCGCTTGCCCATATAATTCTCAGCCATCACGGAAGTAAAGAATTCGGCTCGCCGGTTTTACCAGCCACTCCTGAAGCTTTGATAGTTGCGGCAGCAGATGACCTTGATTTTAAACTTTTCTGCTGGCATGAATCAATCTCCGCCCTGGAAGAGGATAAGGAAATAACCGATTTCCATTTTGCAATGCAGCGCAGGTTTTGGAAAAGTTGATTCTCTAAAATATGAGTTTCTTATTAAAGATTTCCTCCGATCATGACGGGCGCAGGATTGATAAAGTGCTTCGCGCGATTTTTCCGAATGTTCCGCTTTCCGCTATCATGCGCGCGCTTCGTAAAGGAGAGGTCATTTTGGACTCGAAGCGCGCGAGAGAGCCGGATATCCGTGTCGCGGGAGGACAGGAATTATACATACCATGGGATGTGGAAAAAGAAGCAATTACAACTGAAAGCGGGAAAGAAGCAAGCATGGTCAGGAAATTACCTGATGTTTCTTATATATATAAGGATGACGCCGTGTGTATAGTAAACAAGCCTGCGGATTTACTTGTTCAGCCGGATATAAAGGGAGGGGACAGCGTAATAACGCGCGTCTGGGCAATGTTTGGCAAAGGTGTTCAAGGTTTTGCCCCCGCGGCTGTCCACCGCCTCGACCGCAATACAACCGGAGCGCTTGCCGTGGCAATGTCGGGAGGAGCTTTGCGCGAACTTGAGCTGCTTTTCAAAGAACGGCGAATACAGAAAATCTACCTTGCAATAGTAGCGGGAAAAGCGCCTGAATCAGGTGATATAAAAGCCCCGCTTCTAAAAGACGAGGACAATAATTTTGTCTGCGTTGACCCGAAAGGCAAGCCCTCACATTCACGCTTTGAAAAAATTTCAGATGGGGACGGATTTTCAGTCGTATCAGTTGAACTGCTGACAGGCAGGACACATCAGGCGCGCGTACATTTGGCGCACGCGGGAATTCCAATTCTCGGCGATCAAAAATATGGAAGGCTGTCAGATAATAAAAATGCGCGGAAAATGGGAATTGAGCGTCCGCTGCTGCACGCATGGAAAATTGTTTTCCCCGATAAAATAAACGATAAGCTGCTCTCAGCGGTAGCGGGGAAGTGTTTTACCGCCCCCCCGCCTGATGACATACGAAGCTTGCTATGAGTATTCACTTAGAAATATAGGTCGGAAGTTTTAGTTGCTTTAAATGGAAAAAAAATCTTGTCATAAAAGGCATATTGATCATCGTTAAAATTTTGACAGAATCTCCGTACCTTTTTTTGCCGCTCAAGTTCTCTCCTTGAAAATTCCTTGGGATTTCTTATTCTCATTAATACGGTATTTTCTTTCATTTAAATCATCCTTTCATTTCGTAATGTGTAATAAACGCAAATAATAGTTTAATGTTCCGGAACAATACATATAGCCTGCCTAAGGCGTGTAAACTATCCTTGCTGACAATATTCTATTATTAAGCTTTATTACACGTTACACCCGAAAGGGTAAAAAAGGTCTAGTATATTCACTATTGATATCCATAAGACAAAACGCAGGGGTTGCCGCCATGAGGGAAACCCAAGGGTGCGCTCTGTTGTGAAGCCGCCGCAGAGACGGACGATCCGTGAAAGTGAAAACAAAAAGCGCGTGAGAGTGGAAACGCTCTCACGCGCTAATCTCTCAATTTTTAATATGGCATTATTTTTCCGCTCTACCCAAAACTACCCTGTTGCGCCCTGTTTCTTTAGCTTTATAAAGCGCGCCGTTGACTATGGAAATAAATTCACCTATTGAGTCGGTTGGTTCGGGCATTAGTGTATTTACACCAATGCTGACGGTTAATTTTGCCGCTCTTGGGTCTTCGCACGGGATCAGTGAATTTTCTATTTCTGTACGAACATTTGCGGCAACGCTCATCGCACCAATTGAATCAGTGGTTGGCAGCAGAATAACAAATTCTCCTCCACCCCAGCGGGCGGCAAAATCTATTGAGCGTTTTGTCGACTGTTTTATGGTTTTTGCTATAGCTTTTAACGCTGCGTCGCCTTGTTGATTCCCGAATGTATCATTGTAGTTCTTAAATTTATCCAGGTCTATCATTAAAATGCTGATAAGCGTTTTTTCTCGTATTGCCCTGTTCCATTCCAAATCCAACCGTTTATCAAAACCGCGCTTGTTCGGTATCCCTGTCATTTGGTCCCTCATCCCTAATTCCGCTAAATCTAAAATATTGTCGGCAAGTATTTTATAATCGCCAAGAAACTCATCGGCATTAAGAGAGTATTCAGTGTTGCCTTTTTCTTGTTCTGAGATCATGTGATTAATATCATCAAGCAGTTTATGTAAAATATCCGCTATCTTCTGTAAAGATTGAGCCAAATAACCAACTTCATCCTCGCTTTTTACATCTATACTGATTCCCAGGTTACCGTTTACGATATTACTAATATTGTTTGTCAATTTAGTTATTGGTTCGCTGATTAACGAAATGATATAGGACAGCAGCGCTATAGCTGTGAGAAGCACAATAATGCCAAGTATGATCCCATACAGAATGAATTTATTGGACTCCTTTTTTATCTCCG
>WRBZ01000141.1 GCA_009784305.1 Synergistaceae bacterium | reverse complement strand
TTGAGCTTATCTAAAAATGGCTTGATATTAGCTACCGCACAGCTATTTGTAAAAAAATCAAACATCGGCTCATCATTCGGAGAATCACCGAAAAAGAGGGATTTCTCTTTTATGTTTTTTTCCTGATAGATCTTTTCAAACAATATTTGGGTCATGGAGAGCTTGTCATATTTCCCAAACCACACATTGACATGAATGGAACTCACCTTTGCTTCCGCTCCGAATGATTCGCTCAACGACTGAATTCGATATGCTGTTTCATATCCCAAACGAGGTTCTTCTTCATTGAAATCAATAGCCAAATCATACAATCGTGAAAATTGATCTTTTGCCACTCGACAGCCTGGCGCCTCCCGCAGACAGGCATCCTGGATTTGTTTCAACTGTTCTTTTACGTTTTCGCAAACAAGAGGATGAATTAGTTTTTGCAACAGACCATTTTGCAGGTAAAAACAAAATGCGCCATTTTCACCGATAATCGCATCTACAGGCCACTGACGAATGATGAGATCGCACCATCCCGCCGGACGCCCTGTTATCGGTATTACCTTAAAACCTTCATGAAACAAGTCCCATAGCGCTTGATAGGCATTTGGTAAAAGCTTGCCGTTTTCCGTAATTGTATCGTCTATATCATGAAGAATATACTCAAGTTTCTGTGCCTTATCTTTTGGAAATTCATAGAAATTTTTCATGCCGGGAGCCTCAGATCCTCCTTATGCTGTGATATTAAATCTATGCCACATTATTTGGGAAATCATTTTTATTATACTAAAAGACTGAATGGATCAATATCACTAATTAATTATCAGTTTGATCGCAAAATGAAAAATATTTCATGGTGCGTCAGGACGGTTTGGAAATTTAAGTAAAAATCTTGTTGTAGCATTTTACGATTATGTAGTATACTTCGTATTAGTGATTATGCGTTTGTGGTCGCAGTGCCCGGGTATGAAGTACCGTTAGCCGGCTTTCATTTATTTGATTTTTCGACATACCGCTTCACTTGTGGACGTTCCATCCATAGCTTATATACTAATTGTCAGCAATGAGCACAAGATATAGAAAAGGATTTGTATACTATGAAAAGAGGAATATTGCTATCAACCAAAGTGACGATAATTGTCCTGGCCATCATTTTGGTAATAATATTTTCAGTCGGAGCCTTCGTTTATTTGATTCACAGCAATGATTCCATTAAAAACAACTCGGATAGAGCCATGGCTATTGCGAAAGCGGCAGCTATGGCCATAACGCCGGGCGAATTCTGGAATGCTCTCAATACAAATGAGAAAAATGAGCATTATAAGCATTTACAGAAACAATTTGAAAGAATCAAGGCTGAGGAAAACCTTCTGTATTTCTATGGCGGTACATTTAATCCTGAGACCGGCATGATCATGTACATTGAAGGTCATGGGGATATTTTTGGCTTGAATGGTTCCGTGCCATTATCGATTTTTCCACAGGCTGCATTTGACGCGTTTGAAAGCGGCAGAACCCGTGTAACAGACGTTTACAAACTCAACATAGATGGTAGTTGGGGAGTTTCGTCCTATGCGCCTATTTTGGATGAGAACCTCAACCCCATTGGGTTGGTCGGCGTACTTATGTCGCTCAGTGAATCCCTTTCAAAAAGTTATAATTTCACATTGAGAATGTTGGGGATCTCTCTTTTGATCTTTTTCGTGATAAGTTGGATACCCATATTATATATAAGAAAGTCGGTCGCAAATCCCCTGTTCGCATTACAAACAGCATCAAATAAAATCGCGCTGGGTGATATGGATATACAAATACCATCGAGGAAGGCCAATGACGAGGTCGGAATCTTATTGAAAAATTTTTCCACCATGCAAGAGATTGTTATTGGCATGCATCAGGAAATTAAAGATTTAGTATGGAACGCGACAAACGGTAATTTAAGCTACCGCGCCTATTCAGACAAGTATCCCGGTGAATGGCGCGAAGTTATCGAGAAGTTTAACGATTTGATGGACACAATTATGCTTCCCATTGACGAGGTTACCGTTACCCTAAACTTCATTGCAAACGGCAACTTCAACGCGCGCATATTAAGCGATTACAAGGGTGACTTCGACCGGATAAAGAAGGCCGTGAACTCCACGGCGATTGATTTAGACCGTTATTTTAAAGAAAAAGAAAAAGCGAAGAGCGAATTATTCAGGGCTGAGCAGGAAGCTAATCGTGCAAAGAGCGATTTTCTATCCCGCATGAGTCATGAAATGCGTACCCCCATGAACGCAATCCTGGGCATAACACAAATCCAGCTTCAAAAAGAAATTCTCGATGAGGAAATAGCAGAGGCGTTTAGCAAGATTTCCATTTCAGGTGATATGTTGCTCGGTATCATCAACGATATACTTGACCTTTCCAAAATTGAGGCTGGCAAATTAGAATTGGTCATTGACAAATATGAAATCGCAAGTTTGATCAACGATACCACTCAGCTCAATGTGATGCGTATCGGCAGCAAACAAATTAAGTTTGAGCTTGAAGTAGATAAAGACATACCGGCAACCTTGTTAGGCGATGAATTACGTGTCAAGCAGATTCTAAACAATATCCTTTCTAACGCCTTTAAATATACGTTATCCGGCACGGTCAAGCTGCATGTTTCCCAAGATATATTTTTCGAAAATGACGATAATGTAATGCTCATTTTTAGCATAAGCGACACTGGGCAGGGCATGACAAAGGAGCAGATTGATAAACTTTTCGACGATTATTCACGTTTCAACTTGAAAGCCAACCGCTTGACCGAGGGTACCGGACTCGGCATGAGCATAACGCGTAACCTGGTAAATCTCATGAACGGCGAATTATCAGTGCAAAGCAAAGTAGGCATAGGCTCAACGTTTACCGTTCGCATAACACAAGGCAAAACCGGTTCAGGAATACTGGGTAAAGAAATGGCTGAGAATTTACGTAATTTCAGTGTAAGCAGCCGGTCACAGATGAGGCAGGTGCAGATAACGCGCGAACCAATGCCCTACGGCAGCGTTCTTATCGTTGACGATGTAGCAACAAATATATATGTCGCCAAGGGTCTTTTAGCTCCCTATGGGCTGAAAATTGACACAGCCGAAAGCGGATTCGAAGCAATCGAGAAAATCAAAAACGGGAATATATATGACATTGTGTTCATGGATCATATGATGCCGAAGATGGATGGTATTGAAGCGACTAAAATCATACGCGATATGGGGTATGAGAGCGCCATTGTGGCATTGACCGCAAACGCCATAACCGGACAGGCCGAAATCTTCCTCGGAAACGGTTTTGACAATTTCATCTCCAAGCCTATCGATATACGTCAGTTGAACACCGTGCTGAATAAGCTGATACGCGATAAACATCCGACCGAAATCACAAAGCAGTTGAATGAAAAAAAGGAGCAATCTTCAGGAAACGCGCCACAACAAGCTATCGATCCGGAATTTGCTGAAGTTTTTGTGAAAGACGCTTCAAAAACTCTTGCGTCATTGGAGGCAATAGCTGAAATAAATGACTATACAGATGAAAATAACTTGCGAAACTACATCATTTATGTACATGGGATTAAGAGCGCCCTTGCCGGTATCGGGAATATGGATTTATCCGCTGTGGCGTTAAAATTAGAAGCGGCGGGGCGGGAAAGGAAGTTCGAGATTATAACATCTGAAACTCGCGCCTTTTTGAACTCATTGCGGGCTTTTATGGAAAACCTCACTCCGCGATAGAAAACAACTTGATGCTTCCCAACATTGCCCTCCATACGCAATAATAAAATCCGGGGAGTGAAGCCCTCGATTGTATGGTAATGAGTTTGTTGAAGCCTGCAATCATAAACGTGCCTTTGTGAACAATCCGATATTTGTTTTATAACTATCTCATGAGCAGCATGACTAATATTACTATCGCTAAAGTGATTAAAGTTATGCCAAATCC
>WRBZ01000140.1 GCA_009784305.1 Synergistaceae bacterium | reverse complement strand
CGGCAACTGGATGAAGTAAGAAATGCTCTTGAATCATTGTCCGCAGCGGTGGATGCAAAAAATATCGGCGGGGTCGATTTGGTCGCGACATGTATAGCCCAATCCAGAATAGCGCTGGAAAGATTACTCGGGATATCAAGCGATGATGTATTATTAGACAAAGTATTCAGCAGTTTCTGTGTTGGTAAGTAATGGAAAAATTTGACGTTGCTGTCATAGGAGGAGGGCCTGCGGGACTATTCGCTGCCGGAGTGGCGGCGAAAAACGGCGCGCGCGTTATCCTTTTAGAAAAGAATCAGTCCGTCGGTGAAAAACTTCTGATAGCGGGCAAAGGAAGATGCAACATAACGAACGCGGAAGAGGATATGCAGACCTTCATTTCGCGGTACGGAGAAAATGGCAAATTCCTATACTCCGCTTTAAACCAGTTTTCACAGGCAGACACCATCGAATTTTTCAATTCACGCGGAATAAAGACAGTAGTGGAAAGAGGGAGACGGGTTTTTCCGGAGAACGGCGATGCAGCTTTGATCCTAAAGTGCCTTATAAGTTTCTGTAAAGAAGGCAATGTCCTGATAAAGCGCAATACCGAGGTTAGAAACCTTATCATAATAAATAACGCCATTGACAGGCTCTTGGTAAAGACAAACGAGGGGAATCAGGAGATAGTGGCAAAGAATTATATACTGGCAACCGGGGGAAAGAGTTTCCCAAAGACAGGTTCGACGGGCGATGGATACATTTTCGCCTCGCGCCTCGGACACACAATAGTAACTCCTCGCCCGGTCATAGTTCCGATAAAGACGCACGAGACATGGGTAAAGCATGCCAAAGGGCTTAACCTGAGGAATGTAAAGCTGACCGCCTGGCTTGGGGATGAAAAAGTAACGGAACGTTTCGGGGAAATGGAATTTGCGCCATTTGGGATAAGCGGCCCGATAGTGATGGATATGAGCCGCGATATTTTGGATCACCCTTTCCTTGAAAGCGGGAAATCAGATCAAAAAAATTATATACACCTTGAGTTGGACCTGAAACCGGCGATTGACGAAGCAACGCTTTTATCGCGCGTAAAACGCGAATTTGAGGAGCGCGAGGGCGCGCGGTTCGACAGCGCGCTGAGATCGTTCGTTCCCGCACGCCTTACGCCGCTTATTTTGCATTTATCGGACATACCGCATGATAAACCCGTAAAATACATTTCCGAAGAGGAAATATACGAGTTTGTTAATTTATTGAAATGCATAAGAATGCACCCCAGCGGAGCTGCCGGCTTCAACCACGCAATAGTGACCAGAGGCGGCGTATCGCTTAAGGAAATAGATCCCGCTTCCATGCGTTCAAAGATATGCGATAACTTATGGTTCGCTGGTGAAGTTATTGATATAGACGGGCCAACGGGAGGGTTTAACCTGCAAAATTGCTGGAGCAGCGGCGCAGTTGCAGGAAAGACAATTCACAAAAACAGTTCGTAGGTTGTGCATTGTGAATTGTAAATTGTGCATTGAAGTGTTATATTCATTCGAGGTCTGAAAATTTGCTTTTTAAAGTGAGGGGGCGTTCACATGGAAAGAGTTTTCATTGATGGGATGTGGCAGTACAAGGTTGACATGCTGCAAGCTGCTGCGCTTGGAGCGATAATGTACTACTTTGGCATATGGATGAGATCGAAGGTATCGGCTTTCGTAAAATACTCCATACCTGCCCCGGTCATTGGCGGGCTTGTCATCGCCATAGCCACCGCTGTCCTGCAAGCGAAGGGTATAGCGAGCTTTGCTTTCGACGGAACGTTGCAGAGAGTGTTCATGATTTTCTTTTTCTGCACCGTTGGCATGAATGCCAGTTATAAACTGGTGATGAAGGGCGGCGTCATAATTATCGCTTTCTGGGCTGTGTCCACATTCATAGCAGTCCTGCAAAATGCAGCCAACTTTCCGATAACCGCTGCATTCGGACTTGATCCCCTGATGGGCATTATTGCAGGTTCCGTTCCTATGATAGGCGGACTCGGCACAGCGGGGGCTTTCGGCGCACTTTTTGAGGACGAATATGCTGTAAAGGGCGCGTTGAGCGCGGGAATTGCCTGCGCCACGTTCGGAATGGTAGCGGGTTCCATCCTCGGAGGTCCTATAGGGGAATGGATAATTAAATTACACAAGCTTATTACGCCAAAGCATGATGCGCACAAGAGTACAAAAGAAACTCCACTCGAAGCCGAAAAAACACGGGTTGAAAAGGAGAGTGAATTAACGCAGGACAGTCTTGTGGATGAGGACGAATACAAGGTCTCCGGGCCTCACCTGATGAAAACCATCTCGTGGATAATAATAGCCTCAGGGATAGGTTCCGCAGTGAGCTACTATCTTAAAATGGCGGGTATAACCCTGCCTCCGTATCTTGGCGCGATGATGGTCGCCATAATTATCCGCAACATAGGGGATAAGACAGAAATATTCGAAATAGATACCAAAGGTATCGACATTATTAGCGACATAACGCTGGGCTTATACATCACGATGGCGATAAACTCGCTCCAATTGGTACAGCTCGTGAATCTCGCCATGCCGCTTATGATAATGATGGCTGTGCAAATAGTCCTTATAATTGTAGCAGCTTATTTCCTGATATTTTTACCGTTCGGCAAAAACTACGATTCCACAGTAATGGCGAGCGGGCTGATCGGATTTGGCCTCGGGGCTACGCCAAACGCGCTCGTGTGTATGCAGGCGCTTACAGCCAAATATGGCCCGTCGGCAAAAGCGTTCTTCGTGGTGCCTATAGTCGGGGCGTTTCTGGTGGATATTTCCAACGCAACAGTCATAGCAATAATGGCAAGCTTTTTTAGATAAAGAGAAGAGGTGGATGCCATGCGGAAGAATTTCGTCATAATTTTCAGCGTTCTGACATTGGCGGTAATACTGTTCGCCGGTTATTACATGGCCGGCAGAAAGGATCCGTCATCCGTCAGATTAAGGATAGCTACGGGCGGCGAGGGTGGAATCTATTACGCTTTTGGAGACGCGCTTGCAAACCTGTTGGAAAAACACATGAAAATGATGGCCACAACGATCCCGAGCGGAGGATCTCTGGACAACATAAACATGCTTCGCAACGGCAGGGCGGATATGGCATTCGTGCAAAGCGATATCATGACCTACGCTTATAATGGCACAAATCTTTTCTCGACGGAGGAGCCGTTAACAGACGTCTACGCCATTGCGGGCCTCTACCCAGAAGCCTGCCAGATAGTGGCGCGGCGTGATATAACAAGAATAGCGGACCTCAAAGGCAGGCGGGTATCCATTGGCGCTGAGAGGAGCGGAACTGAACTGAACGCACTTCAGATATTGGAGTCCTACGGTATGGGCTATACGGACATCAACGTGGACCATCTCGGTTTCAGCGCTTCCGTAAACGCGTTCAATGAAGGCAAAATTGACGCTTTTTTCTGTACTGCCGGTGTCCCAACCCCTGCCATCAGCCAACTAATGGAGAGCGGCTCCGCCCACATTCTAAGCATCAGCTACGCCCGCATACGGTCAATAATTTCGTCGTATCCCTACTACTCCAGGCTGACCATCCCTAGGGACACCTATCCAGGTATTGAAGGAGTTGAAACAGTGGCGGTAAAAGCGGTGCTGGTTGTGAACGAAAAATTAAAAGAGCAGACTGTGTCTGAGATGCTAAAAATCATGTTCGAGAACTCTTCAGAAATAACTGAACAGGCGACTGGCATCAACCTCAACCGCTCAACAGCCACTGACGGACTGTCTATCCCGCTGCATCGTGGAGCGGAGAAATTTTTCTTCGGGAAGTGACAGATTCCCAAATAATATTTTATTTTTTATCAAGGAGAAACTAAATGAGAATCATAAGAGCAACTGATTATAACGATATGTCCCGCAAGGCAGCGAGCATATTGTATGCCCAGCTAATTCTGAAACCAGACAGCGTTCTTGGGCTGGCGACCGG
>WRBZ01000139.1 GCA_009784305.1 Synergistaceae bacterium | reverse complement strand
GTATATTTCAAATAACAATTGCTGGGATAAATCAGGGTTTTGCGCCGTTGCTTCAAGAGCTTCGGGAAAGACATCTTCGCTCATAAGCTCTCTGAGGGAATCAGATAACATTTCAATGTAACCGGAATGGACTATTCCGGGCAATTCCTTTAAAACTTCTGTTTTTACATTGATTACTCCATTAATTATATGCCTTAAAATCAACCTGTTATCCGGTGGGTCTATTTGACGAAATATCTTGTCTTCCACGCTGTTTTTATTACGTCCTGCAAATTCTCTGTACAAATCGTTCCATACGTAGGCTTTCAGATCGGGAAACATACTTTCAGAGCAATTATCAGCTAAATCTAAAAGCCACTCGTTATCCTCAGATGTAGGAACGATGAAAAATGCGCCTATTTCCTTTAGTAAATGACGCAGTTCATCGAATGTCGTATACTTAGTTATGCAAATGCTCATTTATGTGATATTTTTTAATTTATTGTAAGCGCTCTCATACAAAGGAACTTCAATTCCAAGCTTTCTTGCTTCTTCACACACATAACCGGTTAAAGCCTCAAGCTCATTGTTGTTCTTTTTTTCAAAATCAAGCTGCATTGACGTCTTTGTCTCCGGAGCAAAGGATGTAGCTTTTTTTAACGTTTCTTCCTCTATGTTTTCCGGCACGTTTACTCCTTTTGCCACAGCTATGGAGATAATTTCACGAATAAGCCCCTTTGCCATGTCCGCGCTGCTTTTTTCTGAAAACAATTCTCCGACATTTCTCATATAAAGTGATGTAGCGGTTCCCAAGCTCGATATCATAATAAACTTCATCCACATTTCATTTTCTATGTTTGATGTAAGCGTTGTGTTGATTCCAGCCGCTTCAAAAACTTCACGAATGCCTGAATATCTTTTTATGTTTTCTTCTTCCGTCAGGTTTGAATTTCCGAACAAAACCCTCAAAACGTTACCATTCTGCTGAACGATACCGGGGGAAACAACAAACGCCGATACATATATGCAACCGCCCAATACATCAGAATTCTTAAAAATTGACTTAAGTTTACGTTTAGCGTCCAATCCATTCAAAAGCGGTATCACAACGGTTTTTTTTCCCACTATGGAGGCAATTCCATTAGCGGCGCTTTCAAGGCTGTAGTTTTTTACACAAAAAATCACCACGTCAGCTTCTCCAATTCTATGCGGGTCATTTGTTGCCATATTTGGACGCACAATGCAGGAATCATTATTTGAGCGAAACTCCAATCCATCTATAAGCAGCTTTTCCAGAGTTTCGCCGCGGCAGATAAAATTTACATCCAAACCTTTATGTTGAGCCATTTTTGCTCCTATGATCCCGCCGATTCCACCAATTCCTACGATAACTATTTTCAAAAATAACACCCCTCTTTTTTGTATTTTCAACAAAAATAACGTTAAAATATAAATATATTATAATCATAATTAGAACAAATATTGAGTATAATTATATTCTACCCAAACTCTTAAAATTTATATTCTTTAAAGGGATTCTACAGGAGGTTTCGGTTTGTCATATTTAGAAAAAGAGAACAAAAAGAATAGAATAAAACACATTATCAGAAGGCGTATTCCAATAGAAGAAATGAAGGAATATGCTATTCGTGGCGTATATGTTGATGAAGATGTTACTAATAAGAATGGCGTCGCATTAATACCTAAAGGAACTGATTTGGAGTCCTTGGCTAAACTTGTTCCAAACATGGATGATACATTACGCAAGTTTGAAATAAATACCATATCCATATTAGTGCAGGAACAAATTGAAGTTATAGATCTGGAGCATATTATCAAAAACTCCGAGGCTAAATTTGTGAAAATCGACAACAAATTGGCACAAGATACAGTTGAACAGGTGAGTGATGTACATTCGCGCATTACCAACGGGACCTGTGAACAGGAGGATATTGATAATCTTGTGGAACAAGGAGTAACTCTGGCAAAAGTAGTGACCGAAGCTCCGGAAATAATGTTTTGCCTTGGTCATGTTCGCGGAAGCGATGAATACACTTACATACATTCATTGAACGTTGCCCTTATAGGAGGTTTTATAGCGCATAGAATATTCCCCGATAACGAAGAATTTGTTCAATGCATGTCTATCGGCGGATTATTGCACGATTTGGGCAAAGCTAAAATACCAAATTTAATTTTGAATAAGCCTGGAGCGCTAACTGATACTGAATTCGATTTAATGAAAAAACATACGATATTCGGAGAAGAGTTAGCAAGGGGATTTGGAGTAAATGACCCAAGAGTATTGTGCGTAATACGAGGGCATCACGAAAGATGCAGTGGAAACGGGTATCCGGATGTTTTATCTGGAGATAAAATAAGCATAGAAGCAAAAATAGCGGCTGTTGCAGATGTTTTCGACGCTCTTACTGCAAGGAGAGTATATAAAGAACCAATGGAATGCAGAAATGCTATCACGACGATGATAGAAAATATGAGCATGCACTTTGACCCTGATGTTTTGCGCGCTTTAGTAGTATCGGTGGGATTATACCCGCCCGGAGCAATGGTCGAATTATCGGATGGAAGCTTGGGGGTAGTAGTTGGGACCAGCGGAAAAGACTTGATAAGACCTCATGTCATGATAAATTTGGATAAAAACGGGAGAAAAATGCAAGGTACAAAAATAATAGACTTAAGCAAACATGACGAATCTATATTTATAAAAAAAGTAGTTCACGATTTGGGGAAAATAGCATTTTAAATAGCTATGGGTTTAGTTTATCCAAACTCATAAAAATGCAGGACGCCCCATCTATTTTTTTAGCCTGATACATAGCTCTGTCAGCAGTTTCAATCAGTGTCTGCGGATTGTTTCCATCAAGCGGATAAATACTGACTCCAATGCTTGCAGATGTTTTATACTCAGAACCATCAAGTTCAAAGTAAGCGCAAATATGTGAAAGTATACGTTCGCTCATCTTGATAAGATTTTGCCTGCTATTGGTATCACAAGGCAACAGCAATCCAAATTCGTCTCCGCCGACGCGAGCTACTGTGTCCATTTCTCTTGTGCTATTAGAAAGCCGGTTTGCAAATTCGATCAAAAGAATATCTCCTGCGTGATGCCCCATCGTATCGTTAACTTGTTTGAACTTATCCAAATCAATTACAAGAACAGCAAGCAGCGAATCTTTTCTTTTAGCTCTCGCTATTTCATTAGCTATCTGTTCATTAAAATAAGCTCTGTTTTTCAGCCCCGTAAGTGGATCATGCAAAGCGAGATGTGAATAATGATCCCTTTGTTCGTGCAATTCATGTAAAACATTGGCAAGCTGCTCTGTCATTGAATTAAATGCAGATGAGAATTCTCCCATATAAGACATTCTTTGTTCCAAATCCCCATCCGCCACCTGCCGCGCAATCCATGCAATATGATTCAAATTTGCCTGTAAAGCTTTTAAAGTGCCAATTATGAAACCCTTGCCCTTAGCTGTATAAGAAAAATCACCGTTTTTTGCCAAAAATAAAGCATTACGTATATCATTAATAACTTCCGCTACTGTTTGTACTTCCGGAATATTCGAAATTGAATCAGGTAAAACAGATGGTGCAGAATCAAACAATAAAGATCTAAAATACGATAAAGTATCTTTTAGTTTTTTTTCAAAAATAAGTTCCTCTTTAGGTTTATTCACAGTCATTTATAAACATCAGACTTTTTTTTCAGCAGAAAACCTGCATGTCCGATCTCCTGTACACCAGCAATCCACCTCTTTTACTACATATTCAGAGCCGGTAAAGTTTTCCAGTATTCCTGAAATGAATCCCTCATCATATATACAAATCTCATAATCAAGCTCGGGAAGCCCGGAGCAGTCAACATCCTCATCAACAGTAATAACTAATTTCCTCGCATCAGGCGTCATTGATTCAAGCCGCAAAATTCCAATTTTCATTTCCTTAAGCGCTTCCTGAAGTCTTTTTACAAAATCTTTTAATTC
>WRBZ01000138.1 GCA_009784305.1 Synergistaceae bacterium | reverse complement strand
TAAAAGCAGCTTTCAAAAACAAACCATCGGATATAGATGAGGACTAAAAAAGAATAATCATTAATACATCGATAAAAATCGAGACCCCCTTCAAGTAATGCACTGCATCCCGTGCAAAAGCATTACTGAGGGGGGTTTTCTTTTACAAATCTTTTACCTTGTCCTGCTTTCAGCTTTACAATAGCCTGATATTATTCTCTATATGGAATTCTGGAGGTATAAAAAATTGAAGAAATTTATAATTATTATGTTTGCAATCATTGTTGCAGTTCCCTGCGTTTTACTCACAGGCTGCGGCAACGGCTCAACCGACTTTGAGGACAGCAGCGAAATAACTGTCTATACAGCCCTGGAGGACGAGAACGTGACAGAATACCTCGAACTGTTCAGCGCAAAGCATCCTGATATTACCGTACACATCGTTCGCGATTCTACCGGCATCATCACCGCGAGGCTTTTAGCGGAAAAAAACAATCCCGTGGCAGATTTAGTTTGGGGTACGGCGGCTTCCTCGCTTTTGATCCTCGATGAAGAAGGAATGTTGGAGCCATATGCCCCTGCAGGCGTGGATAAGATCCTCCCACAATTTAAATCCGGCAAATCCGTTCCGACTTGGGTGGGCAATAACGCTTGGGAAACAGTATTTGTAATCAACGCTGTCGAAATCGAAAAAATCGGATTAGAAGCTTCGGATATCAATGGTTATCAGGATTTGCTCAGGCCTGAGTTGAAAGATCACGTCGTCATGCCAAACCCCGCTTCTTCAGGGACCGGGCTATTGACAGTTACAGCGTTGCTCCAATTAAATGGCAGAGAAACCGACAATGGCTGGGATTACATGTCTGCGTTGCATGAAAATATTCAACAATACACCCACTCCGGTTCAAAGCCCGCGAGAATGGCGGCGGCGGGAGAATGTATCGTTGGAATAAGTTTCGGTTTTCCTGCAATCAATCAGAAAAAACAGGGCGCGCCCGTCGAAATTGTTTTCCCCGCGGAGGGTTCGGGCTGGGATTTGGAATCCAACGCGCTCATTAAAAAAAGTGATATAAATCCTGCCGCAAAAACCTTCCTTGACTGGGCCATTTCCGATGAGGCTATGAACCTTTACAGCAAGAGTTACCCTATAGTCACCAATGGAAAAGCTTCGACTTATGAAGGGTTTCCCGACCACGATCCTGTAGAGCAGTTGATAGAAAACGATTTGGCCTGGATAGCCGCAAACAGGGAAAATATTTTAGACAGATGGACGCGGATGTTTGACGGAAAATCCGAAACCCGTTAAGTAAAAATCGGGAGGTACTATCGGTGTTTTTAGAAATAAAAAATATTACAAAAAAATTCGACAAGCAGACAGTTTTAAACGATATCAACGCGGATATTGAAAAGGGGGAATTTGTCTGCATTTTAGGCCCGTCCGGCTGTGGAAAAACGACACTCCTCCGTATCATAGCCGGGCTGGAAACCCCGACTTCAGGCCGCATATTCATCGACGGTAAAGACGTCACCCCTCTGCCGCCTTCAAAACGCAATTTCGGGATCGTTTTCCAATCATACGCGCTGTTCCCGAATATGACGGTAATGGGCAATATTATGTTCGGTTTAGAACAGAAAAAATATTTATCCAAAGACGAGAAGTATGAACAAGCATATCATTCACTGCGTTTAGTAGAATTAGTTGGGCATCAGGACAAATATCCGCGCCAGCTTTCAGGCGGCATGCAGCAGAGGACAGCACTGGCGAGGGCTATTGCCCTTTCCCCGGCGTTCCTGCTCCTGGACGAGCCTCTGTCCGCCCTCGACGCGAAAGTCAGAGCAAGGCTCCGAACCGAAATACGCAATATCCAGCATGCCCTGAATATCACGACTGTTATGGTAACTCACGATCAGGAGGAAGCGCTTACTATGGCCGACCGCATCATTGTTATGAACAATTCGGCAGTGGAGCAAATCGGGACGCCCAGAGAGATATACGATAATCCCGCAACGCCTTTTGTGGCTAATTTTATCGGCGCGATGAATTTTATCTCTAAGGAAGATTTTACTTGCGCGATCCGCCCGGAAAATGTTGTTATCACAGACCGGCATTCCTCTTACGACTATAGCGCAAGAATCAAAGCATTGGAGTTCAAGGGTCCCCTCACGCGTATTCATGGCGTTTTAAGCAATCAATCGGAAATATTTTTAGACATTCCTTCGGATACAGCCGATAAAATGCGCTTGCGTGAAAACGCAACGATGTTCCTGCAAACGCCGCAGGAGCACCTGATCAAATACATTAACTGATCATGTTAGCGGTTTTTGTCATAATCCTGACCATCATTTTGATTTTTCCGCTTATTTCACTGTTCTCAAAGGCATTTCAAACAAGAACCGGTGAATTTGCAGGTTTAGATAACTACATAGCGTATTTCGATAACCCGTCGCTATCCGCGTCCATCGTAAATACAATTGACATATCCATATGGTCTACTGCATTCAGCCTGACACTCGGGTTCCTGTATGCCTATGCCTTAACAAGAACATGCATTAAAGGTAAGATTTTTTTCAAATATATAGCGTTGACGCCCATTTTTATGCCAACGGTTGTTCACGCCATAGGATTAATATTCTTGTTCGGCAGGCAAGGGATCATAACCCGACTATTGGAAGCGAACATAGAATTATACGGACGCACGGGGATCATTATTTCGGAAATTATTTTTACATTCCCCCAGTCTTTTTTAATGTTTTTCATCGCTTTGGAATATGCGGACGGGCGACTGTACGAAGCGGCGGATTCAATGGGCGTGTCGCCTCTGAAGAAGTTGTCGAACATTACGCTTCAGGAAATCAAGTATACGGTAATTAACGCGTTTTTCGTCTGCTTTACCCTTGCATTTACAGACTTCGGCGCGCCTAAGGTCCTCGGTGGCAACTTTAACGTTTTGGCCATTGATATTTACAAACAGGTCGTTGGACAGTTTAACATGAATATGGGTGCAGTTGTGGGAACGCTGCTGCTGATCCCGGCTTTTATTTCGTTTATCGCAGACAGAGTTATCAACAGTAAAAACGCCGGGACGATCGGGGCGAAAGCCACAAAACTTGAAATAAAACAGAACACCGGGCGGGATGTGTTTTTCTTTTCATTCTGTGCCGCTGTTTCGGCCGGATTACTTTTGTTGATAGGCTCGCTGTTTGTCGGCGCTTTTACCGAATTCTACCCCTTCAATATGGACCTTACATTGAAAAATTTTCGCTTTAATCAAACGTCAGGTGGTATCGGCGCTTATTTCAATTCGCTTAAAATGGCCGGGCTTTCAACGATTATCGGAACAACTTTCGTATTTATCTACGCCTATTTGATTGAAAAAACAAGCGGTAACGTAGTGCTGCGCAGATACGGAAAATTTTTATCGTTCTTGCCTATGGCTCTGCCGGGTATGGTCATAGGTATTTCCTTTATTTTCTTCTTCAACTCGCCCGCCAACCCGCTTCACTTCATCTACGGGACAATCATAATATTGGTTCTTGCCAACATTCTGAACTATTTCACCGTACCCTTCCTGACCGCTTCCGCCTGTCTGAAAAAGTTAGACAAAGAATACGAAAGCGTCAGCGACAGCATGAGTATACCAAGATGGAAAACGTTTATAAGGGTAAGCGTCCCATTGTCCTTGCCTGCTATTTTGGAAGTATTCATGTATTTATTCGTCAATTCGATGGTAACCATTTCGGCAGTGGTATTTCTGTATAGCCCGAGATTTAAAATCGCTTCTATCTCGATTACTCACATGGAGGAAGCCGGCAATACCAGTCAGGCAGCGGCGATGTCGCTGCTGATTTTGGCAATCAACGTATTTGTGCGGATCCTGTATGAAGCGGCAATTAAAATTATTAAGCAAAATTCCGAAAAAAAGGAGAATGTTTATGTGTAAAAAAATCACAACTGTTATTTTGGATTGGGCGGGGACTGCTATCGATTACGGTTCTTTCGCTCCCGT
>WRBZ01000137.1 GCA_009784305.1 Synergistaceae bacterium | reverse complement strand
GAAAGCAGTCCGCCCAATGTTCCATGTCCGATATAGGAAGTACTCATACAAAAAACAGGACTGTTAGCCGCCGCCGCAACCAGTTTCTGCACTTCTATTTCTGAATAAAACGTGTTGTCGCTGCCTGAAATATAGTTTCCTATCAAAACCAGCGTATCAGACCCAAAACCGCGTATATCATCCAAAATCTCAGTAAATGGCTTGTTTTCGCTAAATACGAACTCCACAGGCAAATCGCTGGATTCTATGATTCTTTGAATGCTTTCCCGCAATTTTATGCTTCTTGTGAGGGTGTAATCATTCAAAATGAAGACTCGGCTCGTCTGGGGGTATAACGACAGCATTTCCGCGACAGTTTCATAAAAAGAAACCGTTTCGGAAACACCGGTGACATATTCTTCAAGTCCATATAGCATTGAGTCATCAATTCCATAGACTCCAAAAAATACAACCGGCACCTTTGGGAACAGTAAATAGTAATTGTTCAACACAAATTCAAGCGCTTCATTACCGGAAGCAATGATCAAATCCGGATAACTCGTTATCAAACCCGTTCGGATCATATCTGAGTTAATGGCTTTATAGCTGGCATGGCTATAGAGCTCATTCGAATTCAGATGAAAGCTATTGTATTCGAACCCCGTTTCAAGGTTTTTACGGATAGATTCCATTTGCCCGCGCTCCCACTCGTTCTGCGCGTTATAAGAATTTATATGCAGTATGATTTGCTTGTTGTTGGATAACCCTTTGCTGCTTTGAATCAACGCCATGGAGCCGTCGTCAATCATTTCCTGATAGGCTTTTTGAAGAAGAGGAACTAAATAGTAATAATTTTTGTTCACATATGAATAACACGGCAGCCTCTCGATTACGCCTGCTCTCTTAACTCCTTTGGGGAATCTGTGCTCATAATGCGACATGCGCGGGAGGATAACTACATCGGTCTCATCGTTTAATAAAGTAGCCCATAATTCCCTAATTTCATTTACCGTGACAATCTTGCCGGCTCCCGCCCGAGGGATATTAATTGCCACATATTCATTCTGCCAGCGATAGCCCACACGTAATCCCGCCATATCACCCCATGCGGAAAATTGATATGGATCACCGCTGCGGGTGTAAGCGGTCATTTCTACATTATCTATTGCTATTGGAACTTTAATAAAGTTTTCATATCGCACATCCCAGCCATCTGTCTGGAGCGGCAGTATTGCAGCGTCGCCATAATTTACGTCAGCCACGGCAGTACGCATTCCCGTCACCTGAGAAACCATTTGATAGCCTGAACGTAATAACGCCTCGTACAATATGCGATTTGAAACAATCGCCTGATCATCGCTAAAGGCAACCTTAACAGCAGCCATTTTCGCATCGCTTGTCCAAGCAGGCGGCTGTAAGCATATTATACAAAGAATGATGAATATGACAATTTGGAATAGCTTAGCTCTATTTATCAGTGCCGACTCCTTTTTGACCCGGCAAAGCCGGAAGAATAATGGCTGAAATACACTTTATTCTATACATCATGCTTCATCTATTTCTCATTGTTAGTATACCACATTACTTGCTTTATGCCCCAAAATGCGTTGTTTTTCGCGACTCATAAAGCTTTTATAAAATCACATAGTTTTTCCGAAGCATCGCGCTCCGAATCCTCTCCACATCTTGACAGATCAAATAATTTGTTTCTTACTGACATTAGCCTTCCTTTGTCCGAGAAAGCTTTTATTATCTCCCGAGCGGCATCATACGGAGAGACATCTCCAACCAGCTCATCCAAAAGGCTCATGTTTTCAAGCCTGTTCGGCCATGATACATATCCCTTCAATCGGCTGAGTTTTCTTTGCAGCACGAACCTCTTAAGCTTAAGCCCAATCAGAGGCGCTTTCGTTATCAGTCCGCCTATTCCGGATACCGGAATTTCATTTAAAAAGCTTAACGGGGCCATAACCAATCCCGCTGTACCGCAGTGCATCATTTCAAGTGTATTGGTGCCGGGCTGAGTGACAATGTAATCCGCTTCCGGCATAACTATTCCTGCCCCCAATCGCAAAGGATTGAGCCCGCTCTTTTTCCACAGCTCAAGTTCACTGTCCTCGGCGAAAGGAGAGAAAAGCACCGCAGGCTTAAAATTTCCCCATTCTTCAGTAAGTATCTTAGCTATTTCCAGAATGAGAGGAAGGCTTTTTTGCCTTATATTCTCCCTGCTGCCAGGGAGAAAAAGGACGCGATTGCCGCTGTAATTCTTCCATACTTCTATTTCTTCCTGTTTTGTTTTCTGATTCAGATCAAGTTTAAGAGCATCTTTCACCAAATCACCGATGACATGAACGTTTCCGGTATTTCGAATTTCACACTTCATCTTTTCATAGGCTGTAAATACTGTCTGACACGCTTTCAGCCCATTTTTGAATCCATATGTATAGCAAAAAAGAGGGGTTTTCTTTGCCAGTAATTTCCCCCAAAAAACATCTCCACCAAGCTGAATCACATAATCGACTTTTTCTCTTGATATCCTGCCATATGCAAGCAATGGATTGAACGGGCCGACGACTTCGCATCCAAAACGCAACGCCACCTCACGTTCTCTTCCCGAAGCGTAAGGGCAGTTTAAAAGCCAAAGCAACACTTCATGCCCGCGTTTTTTCAGCTCGTGAATTATGGGTCTCGCCCAGCCCCAGAGTTCACCCGGAGCGTTGCACATGACTCCAATTCTCATATTTCAAAAGGGGGCCAATATTTGCTCAGCCCAAAATTTGCCCGCATCCTCTTGCCCCATCTGTGAAACTGCCATGGAGAGCAATTCGTCTATTCTTCTTTTCCTATCCGCGTTTTCCAGATAAGACAGAAGTTCAAACACAATTCTATCCGCTCTCATATCTTTTGAAATTAACTCAGGGAAGACAATATTTTCATTATTCTCCATTCCGCAAGTCAATAAATTTGGCATTGATATATATGGCGTATGGATAAGAGTTTTCCACACAAGCCAACTGATAAAATTCCCGTTATAGACAACCGTCATAAAACGCTTGAGTAGCATCGATTCAACGGAAATAGTCCCGCTGACCCCAACGGACGCTTCCGCTATATATAAAAGCGCGCGCCCCTCCTCCTCACAATATTCAATTTGCTCATTTGCGAGGCGGAGGCATAAATTTTCCCTCAACTTTCCATGAAGGCCGGGCGCAACGGAAAACACCGGGTAATAGTCATGTTTTTTGATTTCAAGGGCGCTCTTAATGAGTTCATCGATATGCCAGCGTATATCATAATGCCTGCTTCCCGGCATGAAGGCTATAATGCGCCCTTTCTTTTCCTCAAAGCGCATGACAAACCCTGGATCGGGAGAATAATCTCTAAATATCCCGACTAACGGATGAGCTGTCCACGCAGATTTCACATTATTTTTCAAAAGCCATTCATGTTCGAAAGAAAACAAAGGTAAACACAGATCGCAGCAATCTCTTAGAATTCTCGCCCTACCTCGGCGCCATGCCCAGACTGTCGGGGTGACAAGGTAAACTATTTTTCCCGCAAATCCGGATTTCCTGAGTTTACTTACAAGCGGCAGATGAAAGTCCGGGCTGTCTATCACGACCACACAATCCGGCTTGCGCTCCATTATTTCGTTCAAGATAGATTTTTGCAATCGCATGAGTCTTGGAATAGCAGGCAGTATCTCAATTATCCCCATCAAGTGCAAAGACTCGTATCTCCAAACGGGTTCCCCGCCTGAAGCAACGCCTTTCGGACCCAACATCCCCCATATATTTGGATTCCCGGATCGTTGGCTAAACCGGTTCCAAATAGCTTTTACCGAATCTATTAATTGCCCCGCGTATACATCGCCAGAAGGTTCACCGCAACTTATAAAGATGTCCATAAGAAACTCCGGTCTAACGGCTCATTTCTTCCAATTTTTTGAGTGCATCGGTCTTCTTGAGTTTTTGATTTCTCTGCGCGTATTCAATTGCCGTCATATTATTGGTTCTGTTTTTC
>WRBZ01000136.1 GCA_009784305.1 Synergistaceae bacterium | reverse complement strand
GTCAACCCAAAAATGCGGATGGTAAAGGTTATATAGCTTTTTCATGACGCGGGAGACATGAAGGTCAAGAAGCACATTATCGCGGTTAAGGTCCCTGTTTTCAGGCGTTGGTGTCCATTGAAGGGCAACTAGGTCAGCAGTCTCTCTTCGAGGGGCTTTTGCTCCATCCGCGTTAATGCGGGGTATTATTATTACGTTGACCTTATTAAGATAATTATCATACCTTCCGTGGGCAAGGTCGTAAGCCAAAGCGAGAACTGATTCTCCGCCGCTCCATTCTCCGCCGTGAATAATTCCCTGGACCCATATAGTCGGTTTACCGGAAGCCCTAATCCCCACGGGAGTACGATCCTTCTCCTTGGAGAAAACCAAGACCGGGAATGGGAACCCTCTTGGAATTTCGCCGAAGTACTCGATCGTTAGGTTGATCCTTGGCATCGCTTCAAAGAAAGCGATCATTTCATCATGCGTTGTCATCAAAGACTGTCCCACTGAGGCAGCAGGAGACACATTGGGATTATTAAGCACATATTCCCAAGTTGCATTATTCTGTCTCACTTTTTCAGGATCTGTAAAAGTTGGCGTCTTCCAGATATCCAAAAACTCGTAAGGGCTCTTTCCGCCGAATTTCGCGCTCGGTGTTCTAAATTCATCGGCCATGAATTGAACAATTCGCATTTGATCCACAGATTGTGAAGCTAACCGGGCTGACCAGCTTCCCGAAAACCTTGCCGCATCAATTGTGCTTGGGTTTGGGTCATACGGGAATGCAAAAGCTGCGCTGGTAAATAATAGAAGTGTTGCTAATGCTGTAAATATAATTCTACGAACTAACATTTACTACTACCCCCTCATAAAATAATATAGTAGAAATAGTATAACATATAATTTACAATCATGAAATTAATAAACATTTGTTTATTAATTTCATGAAAAATGCGGACATATCTCGAAAGGTTAATGATTAGGGCGTTTAGCCGTGGCAAAAGACTTTTCCTTGTTTGACAAGACAGATTATTAAGTAATCGAGTATACCTTGAGTAGCAAGGTTTTTTGTGCAAAAAAAGCAAAGAACGCCCGCTCTATAGAGCAGGAGTTATTTTTAATTTTAATTTCATTAATATCAGGTTATGTCCGCAATATTATATTCAACATGCCGGTTTTGCGGTATAATACCTGACGAGGTGATCTCAATGATTTCAAGGCCGACATATGTCAAGAAGATAATGTCCTATGTTGATACGCCGTTTGTCAAGATTCTTTCCGGCGTTCGTCGCTGCGGCAAATCTACCATTCTGAAAATGATTGCTGAGGAATTAAGTAAACGCGGCGTTCCAGACGAAAGGATATTGATATACAATTTTGATTCTCTGCAATTTGAGGATATAAAAACAGCAAAGCTCCTTTATGATGCCGTTAAAGCGCGTCTTTCGCCGGATAGCAGGACTTATCTGCTTTTAGATGAGATTCAAGAGGTAAAGTCATGGGAAAAAGCTGTCAATTCCTTTATGACGGATTTCAATGTTGATATTTACGTGACAGGTTCCAATTCCCGCATGATGTCTTCTGAAATATCCACTTATTTGACAGGAAGGTATATTTCAATCGGCGTCTATCCGCTGTCGTTTGCGGAATATTTATTGTTCCGTAATGAATATACAACCGTTCGCGATATGAGCAGCGAGCTTGCGCGATATCTCCGGTTCGGCGGTTTCCCGGCCGTTCATTTGCGGGAATACAGCCTGGAGGAAGCGTACACGGTTGTAAAAGATATATATAACTCCACTATATTTACTGATATAGTGAAACGCAATCAAATCCGCAAGGCTGACCAGTTGGAGCGAATCGTAAGGTTTGCCTTTGACAATGTCGGGCGGACGTTTTCAGCTGCGTCCATAGCGAAATATCTGAAAAGCGAACATCGTTCCATTGATAACGAAACGGTGTACAGCTATTTGAAAAAGCTGGAAAGCGCGTTTATCCTCCACCGCTGTTCCCGGTATGATATACAGGGCAAGGAGATTTTGAAAACGCAGGAGAAATTTTATCTGAGCGACCCCGCGTTTCGTTACAGCATTCTCGGCTATACGCCGGACAGTGTGGCGACAATGCTTGAAAACCTTGTATATCTTGAACTTCTGCGGCGGGGTTATGAAATCTATGTTGGCAAATTCGGCAGCTCTGAAATTGATTTTGTGGCAAAGAAACATGAAAACAAGCTGTATATTCAAGTTTCAGAAAGAATTGAGCGCGAGGAAACGAGATTGCGGGAATACGGCCATCTTCTCGGTATCGCGGACAATTATCCAAAATACGTTTTGCGGGCGGACGAATTCGCGGGCGGCAATTTTCAGGGCATTAAGTCCATGCACATCGCGGATTTTCTATTAAGCGCGGAATATTAACATAATCGAGTAGGAAGGGGTGATTATTCGGCTTATACAAAAGAATACAGGTTACCGCCATTCTCCGGCTCAATTGATCGAAGTGATGAACAATATATCTTGTTCGAATGAAAGTGAAAATTTGTATCTATTTGATTACAGAAGTGATGTTTCCGATGATCTTGGTCAAGCTTTTGGCATTGATTTTACCAAGCAGAGACTAATCCGTGCAGAAATAAGAAAACATTTTGGTGCCGCTAAAAAAAGTAAGTTTTCGCTACAATTAATTATAAATATCCCTGGCTAAAACAGACCCCACAATCCATTGTTTCATGCGGATTATGGGGCTCTTTTTCCTTCTTTTTATGCAAAGCTTAATTCATTCTTTTACCGGATGTAATTCACCTTGTCCTCCAAGCGTTCGGGTGTTTCGGGCTGCATGTCCGCATATCCGAAACAAACTGCATAAAGCGGCCTATATCCGTTTGGAATGTTAAACTCTTTGATATACTCATCTGCTTCCGGCGTTCTGAATAATAAACGTACCATCCCAATCACGATGGAAGCAACGCCTAAAGATTGCGCGGCCAGGCACATGTTTTGTGTAGCATAGCCGCAGTTGAAATCGGTGTACTCATTACCAGCTTCGCCACTGACAATAATTAGGGTTGGCGCGTTATAAAAAACGCTGTAATCCTCCCTGCCTCCATGACGCTCCTTTAAAAACGCGGCGGTCTCAGGCGGAATTCTTTCCTTGGTTTTTTCATTCATCCGTGATATCAAATCGGCGTTTTGAATTACTGTAAAATGCCAATTCTGCGTGTTCCGCGCACTTGGAGCATTTAATCCGCAATTGAGGATACAATCCAATTCCTGTTCGGTTATCTGTTGTGGTTTAAATTTGCGGACGCTCCTACGCTCCATGATAGATTTTATAGTTTCGTTTGGATAATTTGACATGTCTTTCACTCGCTTTCATTATTAGATTTGTTAGTATCGCAGGGCATTTTGCAACACTCACTTTTTTATATTTTATTACCGTAATAATCTCCTAAGCTATAAGATAATATCTCAGTTTTTGGCAACTGATGAATTTGAGTACTATTTACGGCAGAAATTAGAATATCCTTCTCTTCATCTGTCAATGAATTCAGGTCACCGCCATGAAAATAAGTTAATGCTTTTGCACTTTCAGACGGAGGAAATTGATTGCCATACATAGCTAAAGCACAGCCCAATCCTTTTTCCAGACTCATACCGCTTTTCAGCATCACCGCAATATCTCTATAGTCCTTTGCTTCAACACGCTGCATTATGGTTTTAAGCTTTGTTCCCAAAAGGTCGTATAAAGAGGCTATTTGCAAGATATTATCATTCGTTAAAACAGGAGTTCCTACCCTTCCAAACATTATTTTGCCGAAGAATGACAGTTTAACTCCATCTTTTGTCAAATAAGAACGCGCATTTAACTCTTGTTGCACTATTTCAGATTCTATTAAAAACGGTAAAGCTGATAACAATTTATTTTCTTGTCTTATATCCAAAGAAATATCCGAAAAGAAGTCAAAGTCCACAGATTTTCGATGACCAAAGTACAAAGATATGGCAGTTCCTCCATAAAGAACAAATCCTAAGC
>WRBZ01000135.1 GCA_009784305.1 Synergistaceae bacterium | reverse complement strand
GATAACAGGGTCAGACAGGATATATCTAAGAATAATGCGATGTTAACGCAGTTATTAACGCATACTGCAAGGCTCGAAAAATCTCTCTGGTTTGGAGGCATATTGGTAGTGGCGGTAATTGTGTTTTTTTCTGTTATAATCCTAATCAGAACGTAATATAAGGGGGCGCTTAAGCTGTGCAATTTGAAAATTGTGTGACAGTGACGGGGGTTATGCATCACATTAAAAAAGATAGACAGGATGAAAAATATTTTCTTTTTGCCGTTAAACAGGAGACAGAGAAAGCAGACGGTTCCATAAGGAAAGATTTTCTTGTAACGAGAGTTTTTATCCCTGAAGTTGCGCAAATTGCTCGTTCATTGGATCAAGGAACAATAATAAAGGTTTCAGGAGAATTACGTGTATCTTCCGGTAGCGGAGAGATGTATATATATGCTGTCAACATCGAGAAAATCTAATATCAATATAAGTATTGGATAAGTAATATATTTAATTTGTGGGGGAATTTATCGTATTTTCGATGTATTTTAATTCTATATATGTCGAGCCGATGTGGGTTCCCTTTTTTTATTGAAAGGAGAGATACAGTAGTGAAAAATATTTTGGTTTTAACTGGAAGCCCAAGGAAAAATGGCAATAGCGAACTTTTAGCGGATGCTTTTATAAAAGGAGCATTGGAAAGCGGGCATGAGGTGAACAAGTTTGAAACCGCTTTCAAGAGTATTCTGGGCTGTAAAGCTTGCGAAGCCTGCTGGAGTAACGGAAAAGCTTGTGTGTTTGATGATGATTTTATCGAACTTACTCAGTTTTTGAATGTTGCTGAAGTTATAGTTTTTATCACTCCCGTTTACTGGTTTGGCATGACTGCACAAATCAAGCTTGCTATTGATAAATTATATTCTTACATGAACTCAAAATGCCCAAACAAGCTAAAAATTGAAGAAAGCTGTCTAATAGCCTGTGCTGGTGACGAGGGAGAAGAGGTGTTTGAAGGAGTTATTGGAACGTATAAAGGGATAGTAAACTATTTGAAATGGAAAGATCGCGGGATACTTACCGTTCCATCGGTCTATGAAATAGGCGATGTCTTGAAAACGGGATATGTTTTAAAAGCTGAAGAAATGGGGATAAGTATTTAAACAGGGTAGAGGTTAATAAATCAGCATATACTCAGAACTTATGGAGGTGTATCTTGAATAAAAAAATAAAGTATTTTATTTATATTTCAGCTATTGCATTATATGCATTTATTGGAATCTATTCAACTAATTATGTTACCGATTGGATAACAAGTGAGTATTTTGATACGCTTGGTGATAAAGCTATTGATATAGCTAAAATTACCTTAAATAAATACCATATAACGAATGATGAAGTAAGCGAATTGATGTCCCTAAGCTTTGCAGATAGCTTGGAACATCCTGCAAATAAAAGATTTATGAAGCTATTTGAAGGAAGAGAATTCAGTAGAGATTTTAAGTATGCTTATATAATTTCCAAGTTGAAACCTGAACAAGTGAAATACTATGTTACTGTCGAAAATTCAGAACTCTTTGAAGCTGACCCTGACACGCCACTGGACATTATATGGCTTGTAGATGCAGTCATAAATCAAGGTGAATATGAAGAAGACTACTATGATGACATTAACAGGTATACCCACTTGAGAACCAGTGAAGAGATAAAAGTTTACGAGGAAAGAAAGCAAAAGTGTGTCTTTACTCGAGATGAATATGGAAATGCAATAACTGGTTATGTACCGATTTATACGACTGAAAATGATTTTTTAGGCATGGTCGGTATTGATATAAACTTTGACAGATTTGAAAAAAATGCAAGAATGGTCCGCTTTTCTTTCATATTGATATTTATGCTTCCAACGATACTTCTTACGCTTTTTTTTATATTGGTTTATTTTGAAAATAGGTTAGACCTGCGCCAGGAAACAAACACGGATCCGCTGACGTCTCTTTATAACCGAAGATATTTAAATAATTGCATGCCTTTAATAGTGAAATCACACTGTAAAAATCAGAGTAATCTGTCAGTTATTATGCTGGATATTGATTTTTTTAAAAAATATAATGATAACTATGGGCACCAAAAGGGGGACGAGGTTTTAATTAGAATATGCGCGGCGATATCTTCCGCTTTGAGAAGTGCAAATGATATCGCGTGCCGATATGGAGGCGAGGAAGTGATACTGATACTGAAAAACACTAATTTATCCGGAGCAACTTATGTAGCGGAAAGAATTAAAAACACAATACATGGACTTGCCATTGAACATAAATATAGCGATGTTTCTGATATTATAACTGTTTCTCAGGGAATTTACTCTGCTATTCCATTGAGAGCTGACAAAAAAACAGAGGAACAGTTTATCGCTTATGCTGATAAAGCTCTATACGAAGCAAAAAATAGCGGCAGAAACAAATATATTGTTTACACGGAATAAAATTATGAACTTATTTAATAACCAACCTCAGCTTTTTAGTGATAAAATACACGTCATACCGTGCAAGCAATATGATTTTACATAATATTCACAAGGAGAAAAGTTAATGAGCATGCCTGTCTTAAAAATAGGAAAACACCAACCCCATTACCCGCTTATTCAAGGAGGAATGGGTGTAGCAATATCCGGCGCGAATCTTGCGGGACACACTGCGAGCTGCGGAGGGATCGGAACAATAGCAAGTGTTGGATTATGTCACGATTCTCCTTATTTCAGTAAAATGAATTATTTTGAGGCCAATCAGATTGTTATGCGTGAGGCGGTACAAAAAGCCCACAGGATAGCAAAAGAGAATATAAAGCCGATGCTTGGAGATTATAAACCTATAATAGCAGTGAACTGCATGGTAGCCCTGACCGATTACGATACTCAGGTTCGATCCTCGTGCGAAGGCGGAGTTGATATACTTATATCAGGAGCCGGGCTTCCGCTTCGTTTGCCTGAATACACAAAAGATTTTCCGGATGTTGCACTTGTCCCCATAGTAAGTTCCGCAAAAGCTGCAAGCCTTATTACAAGACGCTGGGAAAAGCAATATGGTCGTATGCCTGACGGATTTGTAGTTGAAACTCCGCACACTGCGGGCGGGCACCTTGGAGCAAGCACTATCGAGCAAGTCTACTCTCAGGAATTGGCTTTAGATGTAACTGTTCCGGATGTTATAAAATATGTGGCTGAAGAATTAAAAATCGATATTCCGGTCATAGCTGCAGGTGGGATATGGGACAGGTCCGATATGTTGCATGCTTTTGAATTGGGAGCTAAGGGCGTTCAGGTTGGCACACGATTTGTATGCACGGAAGAATGTGACGCGTCAATGCGTTTTAAACAGGCATATATAGATGCGACAGAAGATGATATTGTTTTGATAAACAGCCCTGCAGGGCTTCCGGGAAGAGCTATACGCAATCCTTTTATTGCGGCATACCTTGAAGGAGAAGTAAAGAGTAAACCTTGTTTTGCAAATTGCTTATCGCATTGCCGGTATAAAAAAGACCGCAGCACATTCTGCATTGCAATGGCCCTTGTTGACGGATGTCTCGGGAATTGGGAGTCCGGGTTGTTTTTCTGCGGTTCCAGTGCATCGAAAGCTACAAAAATAGAAAAAGTAGAGCAGGTAATGCTTGATTTCTTCCCTGAATGATGGGAAACATGAATACATAAAGGCAGGAACTCAATTATGGAAAAAAAATATAAATTCTCATGGGATTTATTGGGAAATATAGACATTGGAAGACCGAATTTAGGCAGGGAAGTTAAACTTGAAGTTTTTCGTCTTATGCAGTTCACTCTCAGAGATGTGATTGAGGAAGCGTTCGGTACGGAAGAATCTGATAGAATATTTTACGCTGCGGGAAGGAAAGCGGGTAAGGCTTTTTATGATCATGTGCTGCAGGGTTGTACAGAATTAAAAGATTTTGTAAAAAGACTTCAGGAAGCGCTTAAGGAAATGAAAATTGGAATTTTGCGGCTTGAATCAATGACGCCTGATGCGAGGAAATTAGTTATTACTGTTGATGAGGATGTT
>WRBZ01000134.1 GCA_009784305.1 Synergistaceae bacterium | reverse complement strand
GTGCACCCCTTTCAGTGTTTGTTTTGTATAATAATATATACCTTCAGGATATTATTATCAACGAAAAGGCTGTTGTTTTTCAAATAATATAGTGAAAAGAGGAAAATATATGGATATTCTGAAAAGCTTTAGTTTTGTACTGCCTACGCGTATTGAGTTCGGGATAGGATCCGTTGGACGTTTGGCTGAAGAAATCAAATCTTTGGGAGCTGAAAGGCCGCTTATTGTTACCGATAAAGGGATAATTGACAGCGGTATTTTAGAGAGAATAACCGTTTTGATGGATGAAGCCGGTATAAAGCATGGAGTTTACTCTGATGTTGCTCCGAACCCAAGAGATGAAAACGTTCATAAAGGCGCGGAAACAGCAAGAGATTTAAATAGCGACTGCTTGATAGCTGTAGGCGGAGGCAGCTCCATAGACTGCGCTAAAGGGATAAGCATAGTAGCGGTCCAAGGCGGAAAAATACAGTCATACAGGGGCGTAGAAAAAGTTCCCGGCGGAGTTCTCCCAATAATTGCCATTCCCACTACGGCGGGCAGCGGATCCGAGGTTACGTTCAGTTCCGTCATTACGGATTGGGAGATGAAGACCAAATTCTCGCTGAGAAGCACTAAAATTGCGGCTCGCGTGGCTATCTGCGACCCGGAACTGACGGTCACGATGCCAAAATCACTGACGGCGGCAACAGGGATGGATGCCCTGACCCACGCGATAGAAGGATATACGGCAACCTGCGCGGAGCCGATAGCGAACGCGGCAGCACTCTACTCGATAACGCTCATATCCGAAAATCTCAGGCGGGCGGTATCAAACGGGTCAGATGTCGAGGCAAGAGCCGGGATGCTTATGGGCAGCCTTCTTGGCGCAATTTCTTTCAGCCATTCGGACGTAGCGGCGGTGCATTGCATAGCGGAGGCTCTCGGCGGAATGTATGATAAACCGCATGGAGAGTGTAACGCCATTTGCCTTCCGGAGGTCATGGACTACAGTAAAAGTTTTTGTATTAATAAATACGCTAACATTGCGAAAGCAATGGGATTGTCGTTTTCTTCAGATGAAGGAGGTGCTACCCTGGCGGTTGCGGAAACCCGCAGATTATCTGAAGACGTCGGAATACCTTCGTTTAAGATGCTTGGCATACAAGAATCGAAATTCAGCGAAATTGCGCGCAAGTCTTACGAAAACTTGAGCAATTCAAGTAACCCAAGGCCGCTTTCAATAAATGATTATATTGAGATATTGAGTAAACTTAACAGCAAATAGCATTTGGATTTGATTTGAGTTTGCGCGCATATCTTGCCCATAATTAAAAATTATCATATAATACTTAGTTGCATGCCCTGGCTTTTCATAAAAAGAAAAGTCCGCATAGTCCAAAGGGAGGAGGTGAATAGCGTGCGGCCATATGAAATGATGGTATTGATGAATCCGGATATTGAGGAACCAAAAGATGAGGTTGCAAAGATTGAGGAGGTCGTACGCAGTCTTGGCGGGGAGATAGTCAAGGCTGAAGTGCTTGGCAAAAAAAATCTAGCTTATGAGATTCAGAAGAAGAAAGAGGGCTATTATGCTCTTTTCAATTTCAATCTTGAACCGAAGCAGACTTTTGAGCTTAAGCGCGTGCTTGGTTTACGGCAGAATATTTGGCGCCATATGTTGATATTACTTGACGAGTGAGGAACAAAAGATGAGAGGATTTAACAAAGCCATAATAATTGGCAATGTATCTCGCGACCCTGAAATGCGTTACACGCTGAATAAGCGCGCGTATGTTCGCTTCAGCGTTGCGGTGGGTTATAACTGGAAGGATCAGAACGGGGAAATCAAAGAGAACGTAGATTTTATCCCTGTGGTAGCTTGGGGGCCTCTTGCCGAGTTCTGCGGCAAATACCTTAAAAAAGGCAGCGGAGTGCTGGTTGAAGGGCGTATACAGACAGGAAGCTACGAAGCTAAAGATGGTACAGGAAAGCGATATACTACAGATATTCTTGCCTCCACAATACAGTTTGTCGGATCTAAAAAGGACGACGGTGGAGGGGAAGGTTACGAGGGGAATCGTGAACCTCGGGATAAAGGAAAAGGAGCAAGCGTGAGGGATAAAGGATTCAACGATGAAGAATTCCCAACCGATTTTTCCGAAATAGAATTGGGTCCGGATGAAGGCGGGCTTGACGCCGAGATTCCGTTTTGATTTACTTTCTTCCAAAGGGGGATTTAGAGAATGAGTGGAGATAAAACTTCCGGCGACCGCTTCAACGGACGCGGAGGAGATAAGGATAAAGACAGAGACGAGCGGGCAGGACGCGGAGGGATGCGCCGAGGCGGTAGCGGCGGAAAAAGGCGGCCGAAATTTTGTCATTATTGTGTGGAAAAGAACGATCGTGTAGATTACAAGGACGTGGAGAAACTTCACAAATATACCAGCGAACGGGGTAAGATCGTTCCGAGGCGTATTTCCGGCAGTTGCGCCAAACATCAACGCCAGATAACAGAAGCCATTAAACGCGCGCGTTTTATGGCATTACTTCCCTTCTCGCTTGATTAGCGGTGTTTAAGGAAGACAAGGGGGAGGGGCCAAACAAAAGGCTTCTCCCCCATTTTGTTCAAAATATTGAGTGGCTGCGGTTAAGCTGTCTCTGCGCCTTTTTATTCCTTTCAGGGATATACGCGCCGATTATCGGCATAGCGATGACGCTGGCTTCTTCTGTCCCAATATCATTGATAGGAATAAGGCAGGGAGTATATAAAGCTTTTCTTGCTGTTTTGTTCGTCGCAGCTCTTATGTTTTTGCCATTCGGAGAAGCAGGTTCAGTATCGTTTATTCTTGGCGCCGGTTTTTTAGGAATTATTTTCGGAATTATGGTTAAAAAAACGTCCTCAGCTGGGGAGGCAATTTTTGGACTCATCATTGCAGTGCTGATATCCAAACTTATTTTCATGTGGTTCATGATTTATACCAAAGGATTTAACCCTTTTGCGCTTGATGAAAGTTCTGTGAATGCACTCATGAGGTCTTTGAACTCTTCCCATGTTTCCGATGATACTTTGAAAACGGTAATACGGCAAATAAATCTGCTGACCCCATCTTTTCTCATTATGGCCTCGGGGCTTGACGTGTACGTAAATTATGTGCTGGTATCGAAGTTGGAGTACAGAAGGCTTAAAACCGCAGCTTCACCATCAGTCAATGTAAATTATGCTGACGAAAAGGTCAACGAACTGAGAGTGCCGCCATTGCCGCCATTTGATCAATGGTCGTTCCCGCGTAGTTTGCTCAGCGCATTTTTAGCCGCTTTTTTGATTGCGTTGTTCGACGTTCCGGATACATCTATAATACTTATCAGCGCAGAGATTAACTTAAAAGTTCTGACAAGCGTGATGTTCTTTATTCAGGGGCTGAGTTTCGCATGGTGGTGGATGCTGCACAGGAGTTTTTCTTTTCGGGCGCGTCTTTTAATTATAATCCTTCTGATGCTCGTACCAATTTTGCCAATGGGGCTTATTATGGTTGGAATATTGGATATTGTTATTAATATTAGGGAAAAAATACGGAGGAATAATAAATGAAAGTAATACTTATAAAAGATGTGAACAAACTGGGAAAGTCGGGGGAAAAAATAGAGGTCTCGGACGGATACGCCCGCAATTACCTTATAGCGAAGGGATTAGCGCTTGAAGCGACTTCAAATCTCATAGCTGAGGTGGATTCCCGTAAAGCAAGCGAAAAAGCAAAGGAAGCTAAACTGAAAAAAGAAGCTGAAGAAATTAAAAAAGAAATACAGGGCAAGATAATAAACATACATGTAAATGCCGGAGAAAGCGGTAAGCTTTTCGGCAGCGTCACAAACTCTCAGGTGGCAGAAGCTTTAAAGGCTTCGTATAAGCTGGAGATAGATAAACGTGATATAAAAATTCCTGAAGCTATAAAACAGGCAGGAGAGTTTTCCATCACGATACATCTTTACCGTGATGTGGACGTCCAGATGGTACTGCTCGTCGAGGTGACCAGGCAGTGACGGTTTATGACCGCATACCGCCTGCCAGTTTAACCG
>WRBZ01000133.1 GCA_009784305.1 Synergistaceae bacterium | reverse complement strand
GAATTAACTATCTGGGATCAAAATGAAAAATGCCTGCGCCCGTTTGAATGGGGGGACTGCGCGCTTTTGACTCAAACGCGAGCTTCATGGATACTGATAGAGGAAGCTTTTGCAAAAGCCGGCATACCTTTGAGCATAGAAGGAAACGTATCTTGGTTTGCTCACGGAGAAGTCGCTGACATAATAAATATGTTAAGGGCAATAGCTTTCCCTGATGATGAACTTTCAAATACGGGCTGGTATTCCTCATTTTTATCTCCACGTGACGAAAATGAGGAGGAGTTTTTAAGGGTTACCGGAAAGATCAATGGCGGGGCGGCGGTATTGAACTATTACCTGGATAACTTGAGCTGGCTTGAAAGCATCCCCGCTTCACAAAGATTAAGGGCGCTTGCAAATATGCGTTACGCCTTGCAGTTGGCGGAAGACTATGAAAGGCTGATTTGCAGAAGCATCCAAGGCTGTTCGGAATGGTTGTCAAAGTCCCTTAAATCCCAAAGCCCTTTTGAGGAACCGCGAATACTGGATGATGGTAAATCCGTTAAGCTTCTTACGGTACATGCTTCAAAAGGGCTGGAATTTCCTTTCGTAATAGTTTTCGGGACTGAACGTGCTCCAAAGAGTAAAAAGAACAGCAGTCCGCTTATTGCGTCAAAACATTTAGGCGTGTTTGCTTCAAAGCATGAGTTGTTCAAACTACTTGATTACACCCTTGAAGAGGAAGCGGAAAAAGAAGAATACCAAAGATTGTTTTATGTAGCTGTAACCCGGGCGAAGGACTCCGTATTGTTTTGCGGTATAACGGACGAAGAGGGAAACGCTGAAAGCGGAAGCTGGCTTGAGTATTTGACCGGCTGGAACGAAGTAAATGGTGGGATAATTCCGGTTGAAATCATAAATGAAAAAATAACGCGCTCTTTATTTGCAGGGAACACCGCCAAACATGAAATTGCAGGGGACGCCGAGAGCGGCGTCCAGCTATCAGACGACCCCTGCAACGTCACGTTTGCCCTCCCAGCCTCCAACTCGTCATTAACGCGTATATCAGCGACGTCCTATGCCCTTTTCGAGTGGTGCCCGTATGCTTGGAGGCGGAAGCACAGGCAGGGAATAAACATTGATTTTGAAAATTTTCAGGATACCAATAGGGATGAACTGTCTGGTAAGGACATCGGTTCGATTGCACATTGGATCCTTTCAAAATGGGATTACTCGATCGAAGAACTAGGTTATTATCTTCCGGCTGGAAAAGGGATCAATAATATCATTCGCTTACTGACGCCATCCTTGCGCGCTTCTTACAGGGTAAATTCCAACAGGGAGAAGATACGGCGCTGGCTTTCGGGTTTTGCACGGTCTGAAATCGGCGGACAGTTCCGGAAGCTATATTTGAAAAATAAATTGAAACGGGAAGTTAGATTTAAAACAACTGTTGCAGGCAGGATAAACTTAATAGGCGCTTTCGACGTTTATTGGGAAGATGAGAGTGGCGCTCATTTACGCGATTGGAAAACAAATCCAACGAACAGCGTGCTGGGATTATATGAAAATCAACTGGCCTTTTATTCCCTGGCGCTCCGTCGTTTGGTTGGAAAACTGTCATCTACCGGGATAATTTCAGTTAAAGATAATAAAATGTTTGAGATGTCAAATAATGACCTTTTCGATAATATTGAGGATAGAATTATTAAAATGGCTGAGACAGCAGTTACAGGCCCATGGGAACGAAAAACAAAAAACTGCCCGGCGTGCCCGTGGAAAGGCTGCATATAAGGTGTATAATATCGATTGTTGATGAAATTTTACGAGGAGTGATTCCGTTGAAATTGGACGCATCAAAATACGCTTGGGCATCTAAGAGGACAGTTGTATTTGGAAGCCGCGGAATGGTTGCGACGTCACAGCCTCTTGCGGCGCAAGCGGGGCTTGATGTACTGAAGAGCGGAGGAAACGCTGTTGATGCAGCTGTGGCGACTGCCGCTGCTTTAACTGTTGTTGAACCGACTTCGAATGGAATTGGCGGAGACGCATTTGCATTTGTATGGAGCAATGGAGAGCTTCATGGACTAAACGCAAGCGGACCGGCGCCTATGGCGGCCGATGCCAATTTCCTGCGTGAGCAGGGGTATTCGGAGATTCCTCAACGCAGTATATATTCGGTAACTGTACCTGGGGTTCCGGCAGCATGGGCGAGCCTGATAGGCAGGTTTGGAAAGCTCAATATGATGCAGGCGCTCAAGCCGGCTATTGAATACGCCGAGAACGGTTTTCCGGTTTCTCCTACGGTTGCTGGGCTGTGGAAAGAAGCTTTCAATTTATATTCGAGACACTCAAAATTACCTGAATTCGCGGAATGGTTCAATGTTTTTGCCCTTGACAGAAAGACGCCGGCAGCGGGAGAGTTTTGGTGTTCGCCGCTTCATGCCGAGACTTTACGGGAAATTGCCGAGACAAAAGCTGAATCATTCTATAACGGCGAGCTTGCAGAAAAGATTCATGAATTTTCCCAAAAGCATGGGGGTTGGTTGAATAAGGACGATTTAGCGTCGTTTTCACCTCAATGGGTCAAGCCGCTCGGGATAAATTATCGCGGAGTTGATATATGGGAGATGCCGCCAAACGGGCAGGGGGTTATTGCCCTGATGGCGCTCAATATGCTCAAAGGCTTTGAATTTGGAAAAGGTGACTTTATGAATCCTGAAGTTTGCCACAAGCAGATAGAAGCTATTAAATTTGCGTTTACGGATGGGCTTGAGTTTATAGCTGAACCGCGTGCCATGGACGTTATTGCGGATGATTTCGTGTCGGACGAATATGCCAATTACAGGCGCGGGTTTATTAAAGCAAAAGCAAATTCATTGAGAAGAACAAGACCCGCGAAAGGCGGGACAGTCTATCTTGCAACGGCTGATAGTGACGGCAACATGGTATCTATGATACAGAGCAACTATACGGGATTTGGCTCCGGACTCGTCGTTCCCGCCACCGGTATTGCGCTGCACAATCGCGGCTGTAATTTTAACCTGATAGAATCACATCCAAATTGTTTGAGAGCTGGGAACCGTCCGTATCATACGATCATTCCGGGATTTATGACAAGAAACGGACGGGCGTTGGGAGCCTTTGGCGTGATGGGAGCTTTTATGCAACCGCAAGGTCACCTTCAGGTCATTATGAACATGCTTGATTTTGGAATGAACCCTCAGGAGGCTTTGGACGCTCCGCGCTGGCAATGGATCCAAAATAAGAAGATACTGGTTGAGAATTCTTTTCCTCTCAAAACGGCGGAGAAATTAAGGCAGGTTGGCCATGATGTAACTTCTCTGCCGGAAAAAGCAAACTATTCTCAAATAGGAAGCTTCGGCAGGGGAGAGATAATAATCAAACTTGATAACGGAGCATACGCAGGAGCCGCAGAACCACGCGCCGACGGACACGTAGCGGTTTGGTAAACCGTAGGGGCGGGGTTAACCCGCCCTTTACCTTATCAGACGCCGCCTGTTTGTTATTGACGTTTTGGGTCGATATTATCCCGCAGTAACCTCAAGTCCACCCATATGGCGGGGCGAATCCAAGCTGGCTGTCGACGGGTATATGCTTCAAACCCGCCTCCATACTCTCCATCCGGCCTAATTGCTACCACGTCCTCCGCGCCGTTTGAAGTGCGCGTTAGCCATTCTTTGTCATCGTTGTAACGCATATTCGCATCGGGCAAATACTTATACACTTCATCTATTGAAAGCAGAAAGACAAGGTCGCCGGTGGCTGATGCTGCGGCGTCAATTGCAGCGGTTTCCTCGGCGGTGAAGTTGGAGCCTTGCAGGAAACCTCCTGCAGCATTACTGTTCAAATGAGCGCGCAGAGTAGAATTTGCCCATTCGCTGCGCCTTTCTCTGGTGTCAAATTGCTCTTGAAACAACGCGCCTGCGAATAACAGCGCCTTGCCGTTCACGATATCCAGCACGCTCCATTCGATCGGATTTTCGTTATATTTGCCGAATTCTACTTTATCCGGCAAAGCGGTTGGGTCAGGCGTCAGGTGTATTACTGGAATTGACGGAACGGTGAT
>WRBZ01000132.1 GCA_009784305.1 Synergistaceae bacterium | reverse complement strand
TATGTTCTTAAAGGCTGGGATGAATGATTTTTTATTAAAACCGCTTGACCATAAAGAAATAGAGAGAGTGCTGCGGGATTGGCTGCCGAAGGAGAAGTGGAGTAACGTATGTACCTCTTTTGGAATTAATGAGGTGGAGCAGTAGCTGTGTTTAGTGAACTTAAATCCTTTTGCTTTTGTTACGTGAAGAATAAAGACACTATTGTGAACCTGTCGTTCAAATCGTAGGGGTCGCCGAGAGCGGCGGCCAGCATTAATAAGCATTACCTTTCCTGTTCGTATAACCCTCACGTTCGTTTTCTCGTCTTCTATTGCTGAAGGACATATTCGATTTTCCGGAGCGTCTTCATAGTTCTCGCGAAATCGTCGTAGATTTTTCCGAAATTTCCCGGCGCAGACGCGCCCCGTCCACCGTTTTCATGCGCTCCGCGGGCGTTATTTTGATTACTGAGATATTTTGTTTTTCATTTTGTTATTACAGCAAATAATATTCAGTTATAATCTAACTTGACTATTTCGCTTTAAGGAGTGAGATCACATGCCGATAACAGGAGCATTTATTATGCCGCACCCGCCGATAATCCTGCCGCAAGTTGGACGGGGGGAGGAATGGAAAATTCAGAAGACCGTAACTTCGTGTAAAAGAATCGCGGAGCAAATTGCCGCTATGAAGCCTGAAACGATAGTGCTGACTTCTCCTCACAGCGTAATGTACGCCGATCATTTTCATATATCCCCCGGCAACGGGGCAAAAGGCAATTTGCGCAAATTTGGTGTTGATGAGGGTAAATTCCACATCAACATAGAATATGACTGCGATTTTGTATCAAAACTTCAGGCGGAAGCAGCAAAGCATGGAATATCCGCAGGGACAGAGGGTGAACGGGACGCGTACCTTGACCACGGTACGGTCGTTCCTCTCGCGTTCATACGCGAACAGTACACAGACTTTAGATTAGTACGTATAGGGCTTTCGGGGCTTCCTTTCGCGAAACACTACGAATTAGGAAAGTGTATAGCAAGAATTGCGGACATATCAGGAAGTAACGTCGTTTTCATAGCAAGCGGGGATTTATCCCACAAGGTGTCTCAACAAAGCCATTACGGTTTTGCGGCTGAAGGAGTGATGTTCGACGAGCAGGTGACGGAAGCCATGAGTAACGGTGATTTTTTTAAGTTCCTCACGTTTGATGAAAGCTTTATCGAGAAAGCAGCCGAGTGCGGGCTGCGCTCGTTCATAATCATGGCGGGCGCTCTGGACGGCAAAGAGGTAAAATCAGAACTGCTCTCATACGAGGGAACTTTCGGAGTGGGCTACGGAACGGCTTCATTCATCCCATACGGAGAAAATGAGGGCAGGAAATTCCTTGAAATCTATAGCAAACTTGAAGATTCCAGACTAAAAGATGTTAAGGAAAGAGAGGATGAGTACGTCAAGCTGGCAAGATATTCCGTCGAAAACTATATAAAGACCGGCAAAATGGCGGAGATGCCAAAGAACCTTCCGGAAGATATGCTATCGCGCAAAGCGGGAGTTTTCGTATCCTTAAAAAAGCATGGAAAGCTTCGCGGCTGTATAGGGACGATATCCCCCGTGATGAAGAATATAGCAGGCGAAATTTTAAGGAACGCGATAAGCGCGGCATTCGAGGACCCGCGTTTTGACCCTCTTGAAGTATCGGAGTTACCTGAAATAGTGTACAGCGTGGACGTGTTATCTCCTTCGGAACCGGTTGACTCTATGGACTCTTTGGACTCCGAACGCTACGGGGTGATAGTGATCAGCGGATATAAAAGAGGATTGCTGCTGCCAAACCTGGAGGGAGTGGACACCCCGGAACAGCAAGTTGAAATTGCGCGCAGAAAAGCGGGGATAAGGGATGATGAGAAGTTTAGCTTGGAACGCTTTGAGGTAGTTCGTCATATATGAACGCCAAATGTGAAATATGTCCGCGAGGATGTGTGCTTGATAATGGACAAACAGGGTTTTGCAGGGCAAGGGAGAATAAAGAGGGCAAGATAACATGCGCAAATTACGGAAAGCTGACATCTGTCGCGCTTGACCCCATTGAAAAAAAGCCTTTGTCGCGCTTCATGCCCGGCAGCAAGATACTGTCGGCCGGCAGCTACGGATGCAATTTGCATTGCCCTTTCTGTCAGAATCATAGAATATCGATGGCGGGCAGCGAGATTCCGGCTATTATGGAAGCTACTCCAACAGAGTTGGCGCATAAAGCTTTTGAACTTGCGGATGTAGGGAACATAGGCGTTGCGTATACGTATAATGAACCGCTTATCAGTTACGAATTTATTTACGATTGTTCCATTGAGGTGCGGAAAAGCGGGCTTAAAAATGTTCTCGTCACAAACGGATATATTTGCGAGGAGCCTTTAAAAAAGCTTCTGCCGTATATTGACGCCATGAACATAGACTTAAAAGGGTTCAGTGAAGTTTTCTACAGTAAACTTGGCGGAGACCTGGAATCCGTCAAGCGAACGATAGCGATAGCTTCGAAGCATTGTCATGTTGAAGTCACAACACTGATAATTCCAGGGGAAAACGATTCCGTGCAGGAAATGGAACAGCTTTCCTCCTGGCTGTCATCGTTGAGCGAAGATATACCGTTACATATATCAAGGTTCTTCCCTCAGCACAAATGGACGCACCTCTACCCAACCCCGGCGGACACGATATATTCGCTCGTCGAGATCGCTGCTGAAAGACTCAGATATGTATATAAAGGAAACATATAAAAAAGGACATACTCAGAATATTTAGCTATGAATTTAGCATTGAAAGGTTAAGGTTTGAAATGCCGGCGTGCCCATATTGTGAAAATAATGATATTCAACTTTACTACTATGCCAAACTTCCATTTTTTATCTGGCCGCTTACTCCGGGAGAAAAGAATTTTATGGTGACTGTGGAAGTATATTTATGTACCAATTGTTGGTATGCGTTCAACATCAACCCACTCTCGGAAGAATATATTAAGAAACTGTATGATGATTACTATATTGCTCCACCTGCTCATAAACATTATTATTCTCCACATAGCGAGTTCTTTAAATTAGTGAAAGGTAACATTAAAAGTGACGACCGTATTATTGAGATCGGCCCCTCAAATGGATATCTGCTTACATTGCTTTATGTCCACGGATATGAATATTTGGAAGAAGCAAAACCCGAAAGGAGGATAGACGGAAATCTCTCCTTAAGAGTAGTTGATGATTTTTCAATCGGGGATGAGGAATTCGGATCTGAAATCGATGTGTTTTTACTTGATAATGTGTTTGAACACCTTGAAAAACCTTGGGAGTTTTTGGAAATGATTTCAAATGGATTGAGCAAGGATGGAAGAATCATAATGGAATTCCCCGGATATTGCAGTTGTATGCATCATCAACACGTGTCTTTTTTCACGCTGCCATTTTTACAGACGATATCGCAAGAATGTGGACTCATTATGAATGTGGCGTTCCACGATCATTCCACAGTTACCCGTGTAATTTTTCAAAAAAGAGGAAACTGTGGCAAGCTGCTTTCGCTTGACATAGATGAACTTGAGAAAGAGAAAGAATTAATCCTGCAAAACACTCAAAAAATAAGTCAAGATTTCATAAATAATAAATCTAAACTAAATAATTTTTTGAAAAACGCTTCCGGCGGGGAGATATATTGGTGGGGCACAGACATGTGGGCGGCGAGCCTTTTTAGTTACATTGATCAAGACCTTTTAAATGAGAATTTAAAAATAAAATATATCGATTCAGACAACAGTAAAGAGGGCTTGATATTCTTCCCCGCCAAAGCTGAGGTTTTTTCGGCGGAAAAGGTTTTAAAGAACGCGAATATCAAGTATTTAGTGATAGCTTCCAAATATGAGTATGAGATGGCGAAATTATTGAAAGAATGGAATTGCAACGCGGAAAGCATTTTTCACGTTTAATATTAAGAAGAATAAAGGAGCGTATATATGCACAATACGTTTGAAATTATGGATGGCCTTTTCTTAATTGACTTTCCGCTGCCCATAGACGGATTTGAAAAATTTTTTTCCGCCTGGTTCTTTAAAGACGATATGGGAAGAAATATT
>WRBZ01000131.1 GCA_009784305.1 Synergistaceae bacterium | reverse complement strand
TGCCCCGGCGCGTACGCTTGGCTTCACGGCGGATATTGCGTATCTGAAGAAGCTGGGCCTGGTTCGAGGCGGTGCGCTTGAAAACGCCGTCGTACTTGGACCGGAGGGAATTCTGAACCAGCAGTTGCGCTTTCCTGATGAGTTTGTGCGGCACAAACTGCTTGACCTGCTCGGCGATATCGCGCTCGTTGGGTTTCCCATCATCGGCCATCTTCGCGCCGAGCGCGCCGGACACGCCATTCATACGGCTCTGGCGGAACGGATACTCCGCAGCCAGGATCTGTGCCATGTTTGTAATGCGACGGAACTCGCCAATAATTAATCAGAGGTTCCTGCATCAGAGGTTCCTTAATCAAAAGTTCCCTAATGAATAATTCTTTCAATTAACGCTATAGCTTTATCGTCGTCGCCGATTAAAACATATTGCAGAATATTATCTATCGCTTCCCCTATAACGGCGACATGTGTATATTGCCGTAAGTTGTCTGCACTCTTTTTTATTGCGAGTGAATCAAATGAGTCGATCGCTTCTTTCAACCGATATAACTCGGC
Source organism: Synergistaceae bacterium (assembly GCA_009784305.1). Classification (GTDB taxonomy): domain Bacteria; phylum Synergistota; class Synergistia; order Synergistales; family Aminobacteriaceae; genus WRNQ01. The sequence continues at coordinate 3,552 of WRBZ01000131.1, read as the reverse complement.
ATTTATTAATTTCATGTCAACAAAGATGTTTTGTTCTTCCTTATTCATCTTATTCAGAAACATATTGATATTGTTGAGAAGTTCTTCCAAATCTGTCAATAATTGTACGTTTTTTGATTCGATTAACGGTATATTCCCATTTCTTCCAGCTTCTTCCAGCACTTTTGCCGCTTCAGACAGGCTTTCGGCCCCTATATTGGCGGATGCGCTTTTCAACGCGTGGATATATATGATATACAGGGGCAGGTTGTTTGTATCTAAACACAATTTGAGTTCCTTGCTTTTTTTCAAAGCGTCCTTATAAAATACGGTAAGTGTTTTAATGTAGTTTTCGATTGTACCGCCGGTCATAGAAATGCCTTTATTTACATTTACCCCTTCAATCTTAATATTATTTGCCGCCTCCTGTTTTTTTTCAGCATTTTTCTTCTCACCCTTTTCCCATTTATCCTGAGGAATCCATTTGGCTAAAATAGCGTATAAATTGGCCGTATCTATCGGTTTTGCCAAGAAATCATCCATGCCATTACGCAAAAACTTTTCTTTTGCGCCCAAAACAACATCGGCGGATAATGCGATAACCGGCATTCTTTCCGTATACGGGTAATCGTTTCCTAACGCCCGGATCCGTTTTGTTGTTTCTATGCCGTCCATGTCAGGCATCATATGATCCATAAATACCAGGTCATATGGTGCTGCCTTTATCGCTTCGAGCGCTTCCATACCGCTTTTGCATGAATTAAACTGAACTTCATACGGCTTCAATAACCCTTCGAGCACGGCCAGATTCGTATCGATATCGTCAACACTTAAAATCCTTGCTCCAGGGGCAATTTTTCTCTCAGATTCCGTGTTTGCCATACCGCCGGAATAAAAATCGGAACCGCTGTTTAAGAAATCGGCGACAGGTAAAGCAAAAATCGGAGTTGAAAGGACGCTGATATTCCGTTCTTTGACGACTTCTCCAAATTCTACGACTAACATGATTTTTATGTCTGTTTTCAATTCCCCGTATTCTTCTTTCATGCGTTCGTACAAAAAAGCCGCAACGAAAGCATTAGAGTATTTATTGCTGATAAGTTCTTTATAAAATTCAGAAAATGTTGATACAAGCTTGTAGCTTACGCCGAGACCCTCCATTGTCTGAATGATTGAATTTTGACAAATCTCACGCCGTTCGAATATAAGCACGTTCTTTTTTTCAGCATTTTCCACCACTGCCAGCTTTTTGGGATCTTTAATCTTTTGAGGCAGACTGACGGTGAAAATGCTGCCTTCACCGCGGATCGAACGCACATCTATTACTCCACCCATGGCATCAATCAGGCTTTTTGTAATTGCGAGCCCAAGCCCCGTCCCTTCTATATTTCTATTTCTCACTTCATCAAATCTTGTAAATTTATCGAAAAGCTTTTCAATATCCCAAGGATCTATGCCTCTGCCGCTGTCAGCCACTTCGATGTTTAGTATTATCGTGTTCTCATCAATCATGTTTCCGCTTACGGATAATGAAATAAAGCCTGTATCGGTATATTTTACAGCGTTGCTCAGAAGATTCATTATGATTTGACGCATTTTCTTTACATCACCAGTCAGAACGTTGGGAATATTATTATCTAAATTTACAACAAACCTCAACCGCGATTCGTGTATTTTTGATTTAATAATGTAGACGACATCGGTGATTAAGAAAGACAGCATATAGTCATCGTGTATTATCTCTATATTCCCGCTCTCTATCTTGGAAAAGTCCAAAATGTCGTTGATGATATCTAATAAATTTGTGCCGGCCTGTTTAATGGTATTTACGTATTCCCGGACGGTTAGAGGAATATCTTCACGTAAAGACAGTTCCGCCATCCCGATGATAGCGTTCATCGGCGTACGTATTTCATGGCTCATATTGGCTAAAAAATTGGACTTAGCCAGGTTTGCGTCTTCCAGGGCCTGTTGGAGCCGTATTGTTTCGCTGACGTCATCCGTACTTCCCACGACGCCTGTCTGTTCTCCTCGATCATCATATATCGGTGTTGTATAGGAATGAAAAACACGATCACTTATTTCATTGATCCAGTTCTGGGGACCTTCCTTAAAGGTTTTTTCTACATTTGTAACAATGTCAAGATGGTTTATTTTATCGCGGACGTGATTAATATGTTTACCTTCCATGGTTTCCGCCTGCGGTAATAATTTTTCTAAATATTGTCCTTTAAATATCGTTATAATTCCCTGGCTGTCAACGCTCCAGATCACCCCTTTATAATTATTGGAGACCGCCTGCAGGTTTTGAGCGATCGTGCTGCGTTGCAAAGCGCCGACGATCAGCAATCCCCAGGAACGAAGAATATTTGCTTCCGATTCTGTAAACGTACGCCGATGGTGACAGTCGTCAAAACTGACGATCCCCCAGAAATTGTTATTAATAAATATCGGAATAACCAAAATGGATTGGATAAGATATGAAGATAAAAAACATTTCACAGTTTCATTGAAATTATCAACGGGTCCATTTATTATTTTTTCGCATGAGAGTATTTCTTCCCACATAGGCACATTATCATTATACGAAAATTCCTGTGTTTCTACTTCATAGAGCACGTCTTCGCTCATCCAATAACATACACGCTTAAAATAAAGCTTACCGTCGTCCTTTAAGATATTCTGCCACAAATGTACGCGATCCACTTGCGCATACCGGCCCAGCATCTCCATGCCGCAAACCAACGCGCGCGCATAGTCCCTTGCGTCCGTTTCAAGTAAAAGCTTGGCAGCCTCATTGACAATACGCATAAGTTCATGGTTATATTCAGCCTCTCGGCGCGCGCGCATGTTGTCTTCTACTGCTTTTAACAGGTTCTTTTTTTCATCCTCGTTTATTAGCCGTTGTTGCTCTAACTGTATGGTCATGTTATTGAACGCTACAGCAAATTCGCCCATAAAGTAAACACGCTGCCCATAGTCGCCATCAGCGACTCGTTGGGCTTGCCATGTAAGATGGGTGAGGGTAGCATGCAGCGCTTTCAACGGTGAAGCCAATTCATTGTTCGGGCGCGGAACCGCGCAATTCAGATTTCCCGCGGATAGTTCCTGCGCAAACGTTCTCATTTCTATTAACATGTTATTCAAATACAGTAAGCCTTTACCGACATCCGTTAATGGTTCAGGCAATTTTTCAATATCCAGAGAAGCGCTATTCGGATAATAAATAACGTCGCGTAAATATGCGAATAACATATCAGCAACCCGTTTTAATTCACCCGGGGAATATTCAGGCTTTTCCATGCGCCCTCCTCATAGTGACCCGCTGATTAATTGCCGTGCGGGCGAATCGCCGCGTTGCGCGGTGCAAGCAACCTCGACTATCCTTTTAATATGTCTCGGTTTCTGCGCTCCGTGCGCCTTGCGCTTCATCCCGCACAGACAATTAATCAGAGGTTCCATAGGCAGTTGCTGTTACTGATCAAATTTATCTGAAGCGATTTTATTGAATTGATCGGAAATACTCAGGAACAGGTCAACAATGGCAGGTTCAAAGTGTTTTCCTTTTGTATC
>WRBZ01000130.1 GCA_009784305.1 Synergistaceae bacterium | reverse complement strand
CCAAAACTGTCAATTCAACGTCGGAATTTATTTTGATGACGGCGAGGTCAAATATTGAATCTCTGCCTAAAACTTCAGCTTCATAGGTTTTGCCATCGGACATGGTGACTGTGATCCTGCTGGCGCCTTCAACGACGTGGTTATTGGTCAGAATCCGACCGTCCGAACTCACTATAAAGCCTGAGCCTCTCCCTCTTGTAGGTGGGGCAGGACGGTTGAATTGTTCGAAATCCTCACCGAAAAACCGCCGGAAGAACGGATCGTTCTGGAAAGGCAGATTCAGCCATCCTTGCCTGGTGACTGCCTCAACATCAATGTTGACGACGGCAGGCGAATATTCCCTCACTATCCTGACGATGGGATTACCGGAGATCGGGGCGGCCGACGCAAATGGCGCCGAGATGAAAATACCAGACGCGATCAACAGTAATATAAGTACTCTAAAAATGGAAATTTTTAAGCGCATTAGAAACACCTCCGAAAACATTATATCTCTTGACTATGTATTATAATTATTATACTCATAAATGTTATAAAGCCTCATCTACCTGCAGTTCACAAACCATCCGCCCGGCGCCGATGTGCCGCCGGGAGAGATTATTTTTGAGCCGGAGATATTCTAAAAGTTATAAGCGTCTTGGATATATAATTATGGGTGAAAAATTTGATCAAGCGAATAACGAGGACTATATCATATTAAAAGAATTACTCGTATATTTGCATTTGGATGAGGAGGCGAAGATTAATGCACAGAATAGAAATCATAAAGGGCGATATAACAAAGCTATATGTTGACGCTATTGTCAATGCGGCTAATTCTACGCTGTTGGGTGGTGGAGGCGTGGACGGAGCTATCCATCGTGCTGCGGGAAGCGGACTCTTGGACGAGTGCCGGATACTTGGAGGCTGTGAAACAGGTCAAGCAAAAATAACCAAAGGCTACAATCTTCCTGCAAAGTATGTGATTCACACAGTAGGGCCTGTCTATCACGGCGGCACAAAAAGCGAGCCGGAATTGCTTTATTCTTGTTACCGTAATTCACTGGAACTTGCTGTGCAAAATGGAGTTAAAACCATTGCTTTTCCCTGCATCAGCACTGGCGTCTATCGCTTTCCATTTGACGATGCCTGTAAAATCGCTTTGCGGGCAATCTGTAATTTCCTCAATGAAAATGAAAGTGTTGGCAAGGTATTGTTGGTCTGTTTTAGTGACGCGGATTATATGCAGTATAACGAAATACTTGAAAAGTATATCTCTGCCAGAGTTTTATAGCCTAAAGAATGATGTAATCGCGAATAATTGTAATCCATGAAGTATCGTATTCTAAAACTATTCCGGTTATTGATAACAAAAGCAGTTCGTCAAATGGTCGTTTACAACTCCAACTGCTTGCAGAAAAGCATATATTATTGTGGAGCCAACAAATCTGAACCCCCGTTTTTTCAAGTCTTTGCTAATTGCATCGCTTAGTGGGCTAGTAGCAGGAATTTCATTAATGGTTTGCCAATGGTTTTTGATGACTTCTCCTTTTGTAAAACTCCATAAATAAGCGTCAAAACTACCGAACTCTTTTTGTACCTCCAAGGCGCGATTGGCATTGTTGATAATGGCTCGGATTTTTAGTTGATTACGTACAATTCCGGCATCTTGCATCAGTTCGTTGAATTTTGCCTCATCGTAGTCAGCAACTGTTTCAATATGGAAATTATTGAAAGCTTTTTCGAAGTTTTCCTGTTTATACAGAATCGTCCGCCAAGTGAGACCTGCTTGCATTAAATCTAAGCAAAGTTTTGCGAAAAGCTTCTGATCGTCATGCTCAGGTTTACCCCAGACTTCATCGTGATATTTCGACATTCTTTCATCGTTTTCTGCCCATGGGCAGCGTGTTTTTTCATGTGTCATCAGTATCCCCCTCAATAATTCATTCGCCGTAGAAGATTTTGCATCATTTTCGAAGCATCATAAACAACGCTGCTTCAAAACCCGCCCAACCTTCCGCATTATTCGTTTTTTCCATAAATGAAAGGCGCACAAGCTCAAGCATGAATCTACGAATGGCGTCTTTTCCATAAATCTTTAGAGCCTGCCTTGCCATGCGCGCGGCATAATCGCGGACGCCAAGCGCCGCAAGCGCGGCTTGTTCATCTTTGAAAACAGTGATGTGAAGGGCAGGGCGCAGCCTGTTCGAGAGCGCGGAGATCATCGGCAATGGAGATGGATCCCGCTTCAGGTACTTCAGGCTTGTTATGACATCTTCAGCTTTACCGAGGGAGAAGCCGTCCAAAAATTTGAGCATCGCGCTTCCTCCCTCGTCAAAGGAAAGCTGTTTCACTAACTCCAATGATATCTGGCGCGGTCTCGAATACTCTGCGAGCTTCGTCAATTCTCCGCGAAGTTCTTCCTGTTCATCTATCGATTCAGCTAAAAGCGCGGCAGCGTCTGAGGCTATTGAAACTCCCAATTCATTGGAGAGGCGTATCACCCAGTCTTTTTTCTTCCAGGGAGGTACAGCCTCCTCTTTCGCGGCAAACTCAATTTTGTTCTGCGCCGATGGTGGGAAAATTTTTGCGGCGGAGCCGCCTTTGCCCTCATTTGCGAAGACGCAAATAACGACGCTGTCGGCGTCGGAGGAAGCGTCTATAAACTGTTCCAGTTCCGGAGGAAATTCCCCTAAATTTTCCGCAGATTCTATAACAAAAAGCTGCTTTTCGGCAAATAACCCTCCGCTGCGGCTCATTGCGAAGACGGAACTCCACGAGATATCCTTATTATCCGCGCCGCGCGCTCCGGTTTTGGCTTCAATACGCGAGGAAAGAGAGTATCCGCCTTTGCTGTAAGACGAAATAAACTCTTTCAGTTGTCTTCTTTGAGCAATCCCCGCAGGGATTATGCATAAATGCGGCATAAAATTACCCCCTCAAAAACTGTGGCAAGTGACCAGTGATTATTGTAATTCCAAGCAAATCTCTATCAATATATGCTTAATGATTACATAAGAATGATTCCTTGAAATTATTTCAGCCAGCCGCTGCCGGTGTAAACCTCCTTACGTTTTTGACAGCCTATTAATACCCACTGAACGTACTCCTAACTACTGACCACTACATTCACAAGCTTATCTGGGACGCTGACTATTTTTACTATTTCCTTGCCCTCTAAGCGCAGGGTAACTTCCGGATGATCCAAAACCCTCTTTTCCAGCTCGGTCTTTTCGAGTCCTGACGGTAAAGTGAGCTTTGCTCTAACCTTGCCGTTTATCTGCACCACTATCGTAGTTTCTTCCACCTCAAGGGCGGCGGGGTCGCATTTTGGCATAAGTTCACAGTCGAGCTGAGTTTCATTTCCAAGCATTTGCCAAAGCTCTGAGGTTATATGAGGGCAGAACGGGAAAAGGCAGTTGAGAAGAACGCTAACGGCTTCCCTCATTAGCTTCCAGTCGGTTGAAGAAGCCGGTTTGAACGCGTATATTGCGTTGACAAGCTCCATCATACGGGCAACAGCAGTGTTGAACTGTTTTTCCTCCCAGATATCCCTTGAAACATCAAATATAGTGGAATGTATTTTACGCTTAAAGTCCTTCTGTGTCCTGTCTTTAAGCTCGGATACCGGAACTGTATCAGTACCGCAGTTGGTAAGTCCGTCAAGGTTTTCATCAACAGCTCTCCAAGCGCGGTTGAGGAACCTGTGCGCTCCTTCAACTCCCTGCTCGGACCAGTCAAGATCGTTCTGCGGCGGAGCGGCAAAGAGGATGAAAAGCCTAACGGTATCAGCGCCGAAACGATTGACTATCTCCGTCGGGTCGACGACATTCCCCAACGATTTCGACATTTTAGCGCCGTCCTTAATGACCATCCCCTGAGTCAACAGATTGTTGAACGGCTCGCTTACGCGCAGCATTTCTATGCTTTTCAGGAATTTGGTGAAGAATCTGGCGTACATGAGATGCATACAAGCGTGTTCGATGCCTCCAATATATTGATCGACAGCCATCCAATAGTCCGTATCCTTCGTATCGAAGGCAACATCCGAACGTCCGGGAGAGCAATATCTCATGAAATACCATGAAGAGCAGAAGAACGTATCGAGCGTATCCGATTCCCGCCTTGCATGT
>WRBZ01000129.1 GCA_009784305.1 Synergistaceae bacterium | reverse complement strand
TTAACAAGTTTCTCAAATACAATAGTTTCAATATCTCACATTTTTTGTATCCGTGAACGCAATTTATGGCATAAAGACGGCTGCTACCGAGCCGTCTTTGTCCTGAACGATAACCAATCACCGGACCACCACTTCAAGTGGTGGCTAATGCCCGCACCCTGAACAACCCGCACAATTGCCGCCGCATGATTTTGAGGACTTTAAAGATGGCCCTTCAAGCAATATGAGCGTTTTGCACCTACATTCAGGGCATTTCAAGGAAAGCTGACATTCAGGCTGTTCAAATTCAAATCCGCACTCCGCGCACTTAAATACACGCTTTGATTCCATTTAATTCTCCTTACAATAAAACTCACAATTAAAAGAAAGCTTTTCTTTTCGTAGTTCGTAGTTTAACTACCGACTACAAACTAATTGCCGCCTTCAGGGGGTGAATTGATTATATAGTCGCAACCATTACAGCTTTTATCGTGTGCATTCTGTTCTCAGCCTCATCGAATACTTTTGAAGCTTGAGATTCAAATACTGCCTCCGTCACTTCATGCCCTTTCTCCGCCGGCAGGCAATGCAAAAATATCGTATCGCTACGCCCCGACGCTTTCATTAAACTTGTGTCCACCTGATACGGCTTCAAAAGCTTTATCCTTTTTTCTTTCTCGGCTTCCTCTCCCATTGATACCCAAACATCGGTATAAATCGCGTCCACGCCTTTTACTGCTTTTTTAGGGTCATCGAAAACTCCTATTGAACCGCCGCTTTTTTCGCAAAGAGCTTTGCATTTTTTAATTATCTGCGGATCCGGGAACAGGCTCTTTGGCGAGCCAACCGTGTAATGCATACCAAGTTTTGAACAGCCTATCATGAGAGCGTTTGACATGTTATTGCGCCCGTCGCCAATATAAGCAAGGCGCACCCCCTTAAGGTGTTTACCGCACGGAAGATGCTCCTGGATCGTGAGGAAATCCGCCAATATCTGAGTGGGGTGATCGACGTCGGTCAATCCGTTCCATACAGGAACGCCCGCCCATTGTGCGAGTTCCTCTGCCATCGACTGTTTGAACCCCCTGAACTCTATTCCATCAAACATTCTGCCGAGAACTCTTGCAGTATCCTTGACATCTTCTTTTCCGCCGAGATGGATATCGTTCTTCCCCAAAAATTCAGGATGCCCGCCCTCATCCACACATGCCACCACGAAAGCGCAACGCGTACGCGTTGACGCTTTTTCAAAAAGCAGCGCTATATTTTTGCCCTCCAGAAGCCTTCCGCGGATCCCCATGCGTTTTTTCGCCTTAAGGTCTGCTGCAAGGTCGAGCAAATAGTAGATTTCCTCGGCGGAGAAATCCATTAACGTTAAAAAACTTTTCCCTTTCAAATTTACCGGCATTATAAAACCCCCACTTTGTTTTACACGAATAGTTGCTATATGAAATAATATCTCAAAAACAAGGATTAGGGAATAGCGGAAACTATTTATATTCTCCGCTTTACTATCAATCTTCTATCGTGAAAAGGGCAAGAACATCCTTCAGGTTTGTTGCGCTTTCTGCCATCTCATGCGCGGAGTCCGATACTGATTCCCCTATTCCAGCGGCCTTACTGTTCAGTTGATTCAGCTCGGTCAGCGTTTCCGTTATATTATCCGTGCTCAGCTTTATATCATCTATAGCATGCATTATCTCCGAACTGCCCGCCGCCTGCTCTTGGGCTATTGCAGCGATGGATTGTATCGCCTCGTTGGTGTGCGTTATCTCGGTCAATGCGTTGTTCAGCCCATCAACAGCAACATCCGCATTCAATTTGATCTTCCTCACTATCTCTGCGGACTGCTCTGATGCCGATATCGCTTCACCGGCGTTCCGGCTCAGAAGGGATATAAGCTCCTCAACGCTTTTCGATGCGTTGCGGGATTCTTCAGCAAGCTTACGAACCTCATCGGCAACTACGGCAAAGCCTCTGCCGGCTTCCCCTGCGCGCGCCGCCTCAATTGCCGCGTTCAGAGCCAGAAGGTTGGTCTGGTCAGCTATGGATCCGATTACTCCCATGAAATTGGCAATTTTCGCCACAGAATCCGATAGTACGCGAATTTTTTCCTGATTCTCAATCGTCTTTTCATCAACATGCCTGATGTCACCAGCAAGATCGTTAACGGAATCTACTGCGGTCTGAGACATCTGTGTCGTCTTTGCAAGTGAATCCGCACTCTCCGTCGACATCTTTGCGACTGTATCCGCGCCAGTTGACATCTCGGAAATACTCGTAGCGCTCCTCTCGACCGCTTGAGCATTGATGCTGCAAAGCTCCGAGACTTTTTTGATTAAAGAGCTGAAACTCGACATGATTGCGGCATTTTCGTCGGAGAGCGAATTCAGAACCCCAGAATTGCTCGATACTTCGTTTGCGGTCGAGACTACCTGAGACATTGCTTTCAATTGAGCAGATATCATTTCGGACAGCGCGTTGACAAGGGCGCCAAGTTCTCCGCCTCCGTTGTAGTTAAAGTCCTCTTTCGTAATAGTGAGATCCCCATTGCGGCCCCTCTCTGAAATGGCGACGATTTGCCCAAGAGGCTTTGAGATTCTCCGCGCCGTCCAAATCGAGATGATGGCAGCGATGACAAAAACGATGAGAGAAATCACCCCTACGCTCATCATCATCGCCTGGCTTGCCTGATTCGCCTCCTCCGCCGACTTTCCGCAGAAGTACATACCCACTATTCTGTCGGTGCCTGGCTCTTTAAAAGGGCTGTATGAGGCGTAATGCTCTTGTCCGAAAAGCATCAGGGACAAATGAAGGTCTTTTCCGTCCCGCAGCACCGCCTGCTGTATGTTCTCCGGCGCGTCCGTCCCAACGACCCGGCTTCCATTATTAATTAAGGTCGTGTTGACCCTGGTCTTGCCGCCAAACAGCGTCACTTCGATGCCATAATGCTCCTTGATCTCATCAACAAGCTTTTCGTTATCCAGCGACAAAGCTGTTATTAACACCCCAACGATTCTACCGTCCGTCGCCTTAATCGGGGCTGCGCAGCAATACCCAAATTTCGTTATACTTCCGGACATTATCATTTCCGAAGATTGCCCGTTCAGCGCCTTTTTCACGATTTCTTCATCGATGATGCTGTACCCAATATTCGAGGGGTCGTGAGGCTTAACTATCACCGTCCCATCTTCAGCGGCAATGAGTACAATATCAACACCTGTTTCATTCATTTGCCGCAACAGCATGTCGTCTAAAGACTGCGTTTGTTTGTTGGCGATAAGGTCTCCAAGATTTTCGTTCGCATTCAACCTATCCCTTAATCCTTCCGTCTGCAACATCTTCGCCTCGATGAAATCTTTCATACCGGCTATTCCATGATTCGCATCTGCCTGTAATACATTACGCGCGTACTGGGAAAAGTAACGCACGCTTGTCACTAAAAGGCTGGATATGGTGATAATAGCGACAAAAAACGTTACAAGTATTATCTGCGTTCCGATTTTCATATTCTTCATCAATTTAAATCTCCTTTGCGTGATTTGTTATATATTTCCACACAGCTAAAAGAACAGTAGTATTCTGTCATTGCGCGCGTACGCTCTGAATTTTCCGGTCAGTTGGAAGAAACATGGCTAAAATGCCTATCAAGGGCAAGAAAGAACATATTTTAAAGACAACATCCAAACCATAAATGTCGGCCGTTTTGCCAAAAACAGCGGCGCCTATTCCCCCAATTCCGAAGGATAAACCGAAAAACATTCCGCCGATAGTCCCAACATGACCGGGAGCAAGTTCCTGCGCAAACACCACTATGGCCGCAAACGCCGAGGAAAGGATGAGTCCTGTAATGACGAGTATTACGCTTGTCCATACGAGGTTCAGATGCGGCATCATTAAAGTGAAAGGCGCCGCTCCCAGAATGGAAAACCAGATGATGTAACGTCGCCCTACGCGGTCGCCCAACGGGCCGCCCAGCAAAGTACCGGCTGCCAGGGCAAACATGTATAGAAATAGGCGTATTTGGGCTGCTTGGACGCTTATGCCAAACTTTTGGGTTAGGTAGAATATAAGATAGTTGTTGATGCTTGCTGAATAGAAATTATTCGCGATAAGCAAGATAAACAGGATTGCAAAC
>WRBZ01000128.1 GCA_009784305.1 Synergistaceae bacterium | reverse complement strand
TGAATTAAAGAAGCTGCGCCCGCGTGAGATTTATATTTCGGATGTTATTGGCGCATATGTAGGAACGAACTTTATCGGAATGTATACGCCCGGAGCATTGCTTAAAGCCCCCGCCACGCATCCGAATTATGACGTATTGCAGGAAATTGCCAAGCTGCCGGCTGAAGAGTTTATTGAAACGGCCAAGATGCAGGCTTACGCGGGCAAAGAAAATCCAGTCGGACAACGCTTCGAGGGTATCGTGCGCTGGGGAACGCCGGTAACTGACGAAAGCGGCGCCATTACAGGCTATGTTACTATGGCGCTTAATCATGATCACATCATGGAATTTGTGGATTATGTTACCCCGATGAAAGAGCGTTATACCGAATTACCCAGCGCCTTTGAAGGTAATTATGCGTTTATATGGGACTACAAATGCCGAAGCATATGCCACCCGAGGCATCATTCAATTGTCGGGTATAACCCGCTTACGGGAGAGCCGCAGGTTCCGTGGCTGGAAGGTACGCCTGCTTTTGAAAGGGACTACGTGAACGGTGGATTCCTGAGGGACACGGCCGGCAAAACAATCCCAATAATTGAGGACGGCGTTCATATCCCTGCTCGGGACACGCCTTTTTATTTTTGGTATACCGGCGGCGGCGCCGAGTGGCTTGCCGCCAACCCTTCATGGAATAAACTGTCCGGCGTGGCGGCGGGCGTGAGTTGGGGTGAATTTCTGGAAAAATACGGCGAAGACAGGGAGATTCTGCCGCAGTTTGGCGAGAGGATATTGAAGGCTCCGAACGCCAATCCAGTTATGGACTCGGCTGGCAACTACATACGCGACTACCAGTCGCGGGTTAAGAGCCCTGCGCCGGCGCTTACCAAAGCAGGCTTCGTAGGGCTTGACGGGAGATATTTAAATAACGCCCCGCAATGTACGGGCTGGATGGACCTTACGGAGAACGGCGGTTCCGGTTCATTTTATATACTCTGGAGCGGTCTTTATAAGCCGACAACCGCAAGCGCTATCACATATTACACCGGTAAATACGCGCCTGAAAAACAAAACGGATCTAAACGCGGATTTGCCTTCGTTACAATCGGTGCGGGGATTGAAGATTTCACTGCCCCGGCGCGCGATATGAGAGAAAAGCTTACCGATGCCGTTGATAGCAGTCTGTCGGCAAATTTGCTAAAGCTTGTTTTCACAACTGCTTTCTTGATCATGATTGTTGTTTTGATTGCCATTCTACTGGCATCATACCTGACAGGCATTATCAAGTGGATGCTAAACGGCATATCTAATTTCCGCAAGGGCGAACGCCAATTCCGGTTCAATTCGGAAGCAAAAGATGAGTTTGGTATGCTTGCGGATTCATTTGATGAAATGGCTGACAGTATTGTGAAAAGCGTTAATGAACCGCTTTCGATTGTTGATATGGACTGCAAGATTGTTTATATGAATGAACAAGCTCTGAGTATTACCAATAAGTCTTCGGATGAGGTTATCGGCGCCTCTTACGAAAACATAAGCATTTATCCGACCGGCTCGGAATTCTGCCCTATTACCGCTTTACATGAAAACAGGGAAGCCGAGGTGTTATATAAAGAGGAAAGCGGGCATTATTACAAAGGTTCAGCGAATTATCTGCTGGATAAGGACGGGAGCAGAATAGGATACATTATTGCGACCACTAATGTCACGGAAATAGAGGAAGCCAGAAAGAGAGCGGAACATGCAAGCCGCGCAAAGAGCAACTTTTTAGCAAGCATGAGCCATGAGATACGCACGCCAATGAACGCGATAATAGGCATGACAGATCTCGCCCTGCGCGAGGATTTTTCAGCTACTGCGCGCGAGCATATATTAACGATCAAGCAAGCAAGCTCAAATCTTTTATCAATAATAAACGACATTTTGGACTTTTCAAAAATCGAATCGGGAAGGCTGGAAGTCGTTCCATCGAATTACTCTTTTTCATCTTTGCTAAATGATGTTATTAGTGTCATCAGGGCGAAAATTATTGATACGGATTTGCAGTTTGTGACAAATGTGGACAGTAATATACCGAACGCGCTTTATGGGGACGAAGTGAGAATACGTCAGATAATGCTCAACATTTTGAGCAACGCTGTCAAATATACGAAAAAAGGATTTGTATCCCTTACCGTCACCGGAGAAGTAATCGACGAAAAAACAGTTGACCTCACTATAAGTATTGAAGATAGCGGCAAAGGCATAAAGCAGGAAGACATGGGGAAATTATTTACTGAATTTACACAATTCAGTTTAGTTGAAAACAAGGGCATTGAAGGGACAGGACTTGGACTCGCTATAACGCGCAGCCTTATAAAAACAATGAACGGGAGTATCAGTGCGCGTTCAGAATACGGGAAAGGCAGTACATTTACTGTTATATTGCCGCAAAAGATTCGTAAACGCGTAAAAATGGCGTCAGTCAAGAATCCTAATAGATTGAATGTACTTATCTATGAACGGCGTAAACAGTACGCAGATTCCGTCATTTACGCGCTCTCTAACCTGGGTGTCTCCAACTCTCACATATTGACCGCTTCCGGATTTTTAGAAAAAATGATGGAAAATGTATATACTTTTGTTTTCGTTGAATCCGCGTTGCTTGAAAACGCGCTTAAGATATCTTCAAAATTGAAATCGGAAGCAAGGATAGTGCTGCTGACGGAATTTGGTGAAACTATCGCCGATGAGAATTACAGCGTCCTTACTATGCCGGTACATTCATTATCCATCGCCAATTTTTTAAACGGCGTGACGGACAACATCTTTAAAAACATAAATGCCGAGCCCGTAATCAAGTTTACTGCGGCTACCGCTCATGTTCTTATTGTTGACGATATAAATACGAATTTAAAGGTGGCCGAAGGATTGCTGCAGCCATATAATATGCAGATTATGACATGTACAAGCGGCGCTGAAGCAATTGAAATGATGAAATTGCATCGCTTTGATTTGGTGTTCATGGATCATATGATGCCGGAAATGGACGGCATTGAAACTACGTTGCGAATAAGAGGTTTGGACGACAATGATCCTTATTACAAGATCGTGCCAATTGTAGCGCTGACAGCCAACGCCGTTTCCGGTACGAAAGAAATGTTCCTGAAAAACGGCTTTGATGATTTTCTGTCAAAGCCAATAGATATTGCGAAAATGAACGGCGTTTTAGAAAAGTGGATACTGAAGGAGAAACAGGAAAAAACGGAAGAAAACAACGGGGCTGTTGCGGTAAAAAAGAAGGAAGTCAATGTTAATGTTGAGATTAGCGGGATCGACGTTAATAAAGGCATTTCCATGACGGGCGGAACAATGAAGAACTATTTAAAGACCCTTTCCATATTCTATAGCGATGGACTTGAGAAGATAGAGGAAATCAAAGCGTGTATAGCAACGAATAACCTGCCTCTTTTTTCGACTCATGTACACGCGTTAAAGAGCGCTTCCGCAAGCATCGGAGCAGGCAAACTGTCCGAGTTTGCGAAAGCTCTGGAATCGGCGGGGAAAAATGAAGATACAGCTTTTATAGAAAATAATAATGATAAATTCTTAGATGATCTCAAAACATTGCTTCACAATATAAAACATGTGATATCGGATAATTCATTGACTAAAAAGGACGAAGAAGAGAGCTTATCTCCCGAATTGATACAGGAGAAACTCAGCAGCCTGAAAACAGCTTTAAATGATATGAATATTACAGCAGCCGACGAAATAGTAAACGCGCTCTCGGGGAAATTTTCCAACAGCGCGGCTAAAGAGGCGTTCACGCAAATTGAGCAGGATATCTTATTATGCGACTATAATGTTGCCATAAATAATATAGATACCCTTATTGGCTGGTTAAAAGTATAAACTTATGGAAAAATAGATTATTTAGACCCTTGACGTAGATTAGTTTAATGATTATACTTTACTTCTGTCTGGCCGGGCTGGTGGAATTGGTAGACGCACGGGACTTAAAATCCCGAGGATGCAAGTCCGTGCGGGTTCGAGTCCCGCGCCCGGCACCATGACAAATTATTTATCGCGGGGTGGAGCAGTTTGGAAGCTCGTCGGGCTCATAACCCGAAGGTCACAGGTTCAAATCCTGTCCCCGCAACCAAT